>JAAZGN010000239.1 GCA_012511185.1 Clostridiaceae bacterium | reverse complement strand
GGGTAATAAGGTTATTGTCCGCGTGCTTGTAAAGCCGGAGAGGCGTGAGCGTGAAAGCCGTGCGCCGCTCGCGGTCGCACTTGTCCTGGACAAGTCGGGGTCGATGGCCTCCGACGGAAAGATGAAAAATGCAAAGCTTGGAGCGCTCGAAGCCCTGAAGATGCTGGACCCTGGAGACGTTGCAACGGTAGTTGTCTATGACGACAGCGCCAGGGTAGCGGTCAGGGCCCGCCCCGTCGGCAAGGGGGATAAAGAACCTGTTTTTTCCAGGGGCATCGGCAGAATACAGCCGAGCGGGATGACTGCGCTTCATGACGGTGTTGTGCTCGGAGCGAAGCAGCTCGAACCGTTCGTCAAGGAGGGTTTTATACCCAGAATTGTCATGCTGTCCGACGGAGTGGCAAATGTCGGACCCTCCACCACCAGGGAGCTGGCCTCCCTCGGGAGAAAGCTCGCTCGCAAGGAGATGACCATAACCACGATAGGGCTGGGGCTCGACTACAACGAGGATCTTATGACAGCGCTGGCCGCCGAGAGCGGTGGGAACGCCTACTTCGCCCGGACGTCGAAGATGCTTCGCGATATCTTCGCGCGCGACATGGAGGACGCGGTGACCCTGACTGCGAGAAAGGTCCGCGTGACACTTCGTGGCAAAGGCGGCGCACGCCCGGAGCGCGCACTGGGGCGTGTCGGGAGGATTGAGGAGGACGTTGTCGAGGTCGCTATAGACAACCTTTACGGCTCTGAAAAGTACGCCCTGATAGAGCTCGAGCTGCCCAAGGGCACTCCGGGAACTACGCTCGAGGCCGCGGAGGTGCTGCTGGAGTACGTTGACCCGGAGAGCGGAGAGAAGGTCGTCAGCAAGTCCCCTCTGACCGTCGCTTTCACAGAGGACGAGGGCGAGGTGGAGAAGAACCGTCAGCCCGAGATCGTCTCTCAGGCCGCTCTGGCCAGGAACGCGGAGATTCGGGAGGAGGCGATACGTCTTGCTGACGAAGGAAAGGCGAAGGAGGCTGCCATGATTCTGAGTGAAAGAACGCAACAGCTCCGGATGTTGGCCCCCTCTGTGGGAAGCGCGGCTCCGATGATGAGGAAGGAGTCGGCCGCCTTCGACGAGCTGGCGGAAAGCCTGGCCGCCGAAGGGGAGTTCTCCAACGAGGACAGAAAGGCTGTTCTCAATGAAGCCTATATACAGAAGAACCAGCAGACCCTGGTTGTGATGGACGACGCTGATGACGATCCTCTGCTGGATGATGAGGATATAGACTACGACGAAGACGACGACGAATATGATGAGGAGGATTAGCAGTCCGTCGAGTGAAACTGATATACTTTAACCATATTCGTCAACGGAGGCCGGGGTTCTGCTCCCGGCCTCCGTCCGTAGGCGGAGGTGAGAAGGCGATGGGGGGAGGGAAACATGCTTTTGTAAGGATTCCAACGTCAGTATCTCTGATCCTGCTCTTCCTGCTGGCCGTCCTTCTGCCCAGCGTGATTCTGAGCATGCTCGCGCTTAGAGCCGCGGACAGGGAGACTCTGCACGTGGAGGGACGCCTCGAAAGCGCCCTCATGTCTGAGGTGAACATGACCGCGAGCAGGATCGTGGATCTCATGAGGGTAATAGAAGAGGAGCTTGTCGGAGAGGCATCGGAGATCCCGGCTAATCCATCTCTATTCAGCAGGTGGAGTGGAGGGG
>JAAZGN010000151.1 GCA_012511185.1 Clostridiaceae bacterium | reverse complement strand
TCCCGGTAGAGTGCAGGAAGGCGGGCCAGGTTACGGATGACCGGACCGGCGGCCGCTCCGGTCAGGATGCCGGTCATTAGCCCTGTGATGAGCAAGGGGGGCAAATAGGTCACCAGCAAAAGGGGTTCTCTCATGACCAGGCTGGCCACCGATACCTGCCCCAGATTGTGTGCCGCCGCACCAGCCATGCTGATGCCGATCACCGAAAGAGACCTGCCCTCCAGATAAGTCAAAAGCCACATGACGATCAAAGCCAGCAGTCCGCCGCCCAAAGAAAAAAGCATGGTGGTGATACCTGTAATGGCGCTCATGATCAAAATGCGCACGAGAAGGATGGTGACAGAATCGGCCACCTGCAAACGCATCAGGGCCACCAGAGTCACGATGTTGGCAAGCCCCAGTTTCAAACCGGGAACAGGAACGATCAGTTCCAAGGGAATCCAGCGTTCCACGATGGCCAGCACCAGAGCCAGTGAGACCAGCATGGCGTCCAGGGTAAGGCGGCGAAGACGTCTTCTTTGCGCTTCGCTTCTGTTCACCGGATCACCACATCGACATCGCCGCCCGTTTGCAGGTCTCCCGTGGCCTTCAGGATGACGCCGCCCGGCACACAGGCAGCGATTGAACCTCTTTTTCCCACCCAGCCGGATTGGACGCAAACTTTGTCGGGACAGTCCGCTTCGGCAAAGCGTATCCTCCCTCCACCCCATTCGAGATGGTAGTGAAAGCCACCAAGTTCAATCTCTTCTTCCCCGTCTTTTTGCAAATCGCCGGCATCCCAAACTTGAACAAGCCGGCCCTCATGTGTGAGGACGACCGAGCCTGCCTCCGAACGGCTGGTAAAAGCGGTCAGGCCAAAAAGGCCGGCGGCCACAAGCAATATGGCTGCCGCCACGATCAGATCACCCCAACGAAATGTGTGGTACCACCGCAGATAATGCCGGCTCATGAAACTCCTTGAATCCATCGTTACTCCCGCCATTATAACCAAATTTCAAGCCTTTATCGGTTATAATCATCGGGGAGGTTCTCGTGTACCATCTTATTTCCCTGTTGACGGGTATTCTCCTGTCCGTCATGATCCTGATCAACGGCCGGCTGACGGAGCACATCGGCCTTTTTCAAGCGACCGCCATCATTCATCTGGTAGGTGTCGCCTTCTCCCTGGCTGCCTCCTTGATACGAAAGGAGAAACCGCTCCCCCGTACACATTCGCCCTGGTGGTTCTACCTGGGGGGCGTAATCGGTGTCTATACGGCTGTTGCCAACAACTTCGCCTTTGGAAAGATCACCATGACCAGTATTGTTGCCCTGGGTCTGCTCGGCCAGACTGTGACCTCCCTCGTTGTCGACACGACAGGATGGTTCGGCATGACCCGCCGCTCTTTTCGCAAATCAACCCTGGTCGGCCTTCTTTTTTGTTTTGCCGGCATCGCTGTCATGCTTGATCATTCCATCCTGGAAGCAGTCCTCGCTGTCTGGCTTTCCTTTGGAACCGGGATCTCCATTGTCGTCTCGCGCTCCATCAACGCCCGATTGGCCACGCGGATCGGCCCCCTTCCCGGATCTTTCGTCAATCACTTGACGGGGCTGCCCGTCACAGTGATCCTGGTCCTTTTGACAGTGAAAAAACTGCCAGCCGTCACTTACCCTGCTGGCAAAGAGTCGTGGGTTTATCTGGGCGGAGTGCTCGGTGTTTGTGTCGTCATGCTCTTTAACATCCTGGTCCCCAGGATTTCGCAGTTCCACCTGACGGTCCTGTCCTTTGTCGGCCAGGTCTTAACCGGCATTCTGATCGATCTCCTGACAGGAGATTTTACGGCAGACGCCTCTTTTCGGGGCGGTCTGCTGATCACGGCCGGGATCGCGCTCAACCTGGCCATCGAATACCGGGCCCACCGCAAGGCCAAGTCAGAAGGCAAACCGGCTAGTTGAGGGTTACCAGCAGTTCCCTGTAAAAGGCCAGCATGTCAGCCAGCTTGTCAATTGCCAGGCGTTCATCCGTTCCGTGCATCAGGGCCAGTTCCTCTTCTTTCAGCCGCAGTGGCTGGAAGCGGTAGACATTGTCCGCCAGTTCCTCGTAATAGCGGCTGTCTGTTCCCCCTGCCATCAGGTAAGGGATGATGACCGCGTCGGGGAAGATACGCCCGATGGCCCCGGTCAGATGTCCGTAGGCGGCTGTATCCGTGGATGCCGCCCTGGAGGGTTCTTCGACCGCGATGGGGCGCACCTCATAGTCCATGCCTGTAAGTTTCTGCAGGTGCGCCAATACGTCCGCACTCGTTTCACCTTGCAAAACCCGCAGGTTGGCCGTACAGACCGCTTCCTTTGGCAGAATATTGGGCGCTGACCCGCTGTGGCTGACGGTGAAGGCGACCGTCGAGCGCAGGAGGGCGGCTGTCTGTTTGTTTTTCAGCAGGGTCGGCCGGATGAGCGGGAAAAAGAGTTTAGGCCTGGCCAGAATCCTGCTTTGGATGCCCGGCATGTAAGGGGCGATGCTTTGGAGCATCTGCTCCACGGTTTCCGTCAAACGCGCCGGCATGGGATTACGCTCAACCTTATAGATAAATTCAGCCATACAACCCAGGCTTGTATGGGCCGGGGGCGTGGAGGAATGACCCTCTTCGCCTTTGAATATGAATTCAAAGCATGCGGAGGCTTTCTCCGCCAAGCCGATGACGGCAACGGGCTCCTTGATGCCGATCATGGATCCGTCCGAAACGGCCCCTCCCTCATCGAGGACAAATTCAAAATGGATTCCTTTTTCTGCAAACCAGGGAACGACCTTCTGCGCGCCGTTGCCCCCGTTGACCTCCTCGTCAAAGCCGAGTGCCAACCACAGATCGCGCGGGGGCTCATATCCTTCCCCAAGCAGGGATTCAAAGGTCTCCATCCAGCCAATGACCGAACTTTTGTCGTCGATGGACCCGCGGCCCCAGACCAAGCCGTCCGCGATCACACCCGAAAAAGGTCCCTCATGGGTCCATCCTTCCTCGAGTGCCGGTACCACATCGTAGTGGGCAAGAAAGAGGACGGGTTGCCGGCTGCTGTCCTTGCCCGGCCAGCGATAGACAGGGCTGTATCCGTTGATCAGGGTGCGTTCCAGCTTATGGTGCAGCAACGGATAGCTTGTCTTTAGAAAACCTAAAAAAGAAGAAAAGACGTCCAGATCCATCTCCTCCATACTGAAATGCGAAATGGTCGGAAAACGGACGGCTTCCGCCAGGCGTTGCGCCGCCTGTTCAATTTTTACTTCCATGGACGGTCTCCTTATCCATTTTTGTCGGTCAAAACCCAATGAAGTAACCAATGTAAAGCCAGGCGAGACTGAGCAGAGCCAGGCCGAGTTGTAACGGGAATTCCCACCGGAACCATTTAGTGTAGCCAACCGGCGAGAAGCCCAGACCAATCATCAAGGCAGCATTTGTGGGATAGAGCAAATTGGAAAAACCATCACCGAAGATAAAAGCTTGAACGGCCAGCTGGCGTGACAGGCCGGTTGCATCGACGATGGGCAGCAGGATGGGCAGGACAAGGAAGGCCTTGGCCGATCCCGATCCGATGAAGAAATTAAGCACCAGGATGAGAAGCCAGACCCAGACAACAGC
>JAAZGN010000150.1 GCA_012511185.1 Clostridiaceae bacterium | reverse complement strand
TGGCCGCGACGACTGCAGCCAAGGAAGGTATGGCTGTCACCAGAGATTGCTTGATATGGTCGGCAAGCGGGGCGCCCGTCACGGAGGCGGCCAGATAATTGTTCAAGGCCAAGGGCGACAAACGGTCACCCAAAAAAGCGCCGGAGAGGATCACGCCTGCCGTCATCGCCTGCGGCTGCCCAAGCAAGGCGGCAATTGTCATGAATGCAGGCCCCAGCATCCCTATGCTGACCCAGGAGGACCCCGTGGCAAAGGATACGAGGGCGAAGACAAGCAGAGTCACGTATGGAAAGACAGCCGGCGGCAAGAGATTCCCCCCGTAGTAAACGAGGGTGGGCAGGATGCCCGACCTCAGCCAATAACTGTTGAAGAGGATGGCCAGCAGGAAAAACAGGATCACCTGAAGGCCCGTGTAGGACGATTTCAGGATGGCGTCCTCAATTCTTCCCCAAGGGGTACGGTAAAAAACCATCGTGATCAGGGTTGCCAAAAAAGCAGCCAAAATAATCCCAAGGTGCAGTTCGCGTTCACCTTTATAGACGAGGTAACAGAGAAGGCCATCGAGGGTCAGCAAAGGGACGAGCGCGATCGCAAAGGACGGTGATCGCCTTTTCTTCTTCACATCTTGCGAATCCATACTCCCTCCAGTCCCAGTCACCAACGCTTTTGTTCCGTGTTGAACAATCGGTTCCCGGTCATTCTCCAACGTATCGCTTCAGCAGATTTTTGTCCGAGCCGGAAAGCAAAAGAGTGTCGGGGTCCAATTTGGTCGGTTCCGGTTTCAGATCATGCGCTTCTTTTTCCGCCGCTTTGCCGGCCGCCCCTTCTTCCAGAACGTTCACAAGGTTCTGAAGCAGCTTATCTGTTTCCTTGGTTTTTGTACCCTTGCCGGCTTTCTTCTTTCTGCCGGATCTCCACACCCTGGCTGTTTTCTCCACCTTGGCTGTTTTCTCCGCTTTAGCCGTTTTCTCCGCCTTGGTTGTTTTCTCCGCTTTACCGGATTTCCCCGTTTTGTCAGTCGTGGCTGAATGGTCGGTTTTGCCCGCCTTTTTTTCTTTTACTTTTTTATCTGTTTTTGTTGAGCTTTCAATTCTTTCAGTCGGGGGTGCGGCCACAACCTTCGGTTCTTTAACCGCTGGCAAGAAGAGGTTCTCAATTTCACCGGGTTCAAGGCGTTTGTCGAGATCTGAAATAACGACATCCTCTACAACGGAAAATTCCTCATCGCAGCGGACCAGGACTCTTTCGCCCTCTTTTCGCACGTAGGCAACCAGCAGCTGGCCGGACCGTTTGCTGAACAGGAAATCGTCAACGATTCCCAGGAGATTACCCATCCGGCTGATCACTTTCATACCGAGGAGATTGACTTGGCCGGCGGGCGAGGATGATTCCTTGTCCACCGCAAGAAAGAGGGGCTGGCCTCTGATTTCGCGCACCCTGATCAGACCGGACTCCACCTGCTCCAGGCGGTCGAAGGAAAACTTGAGCGCATCCGCCCCTGCCAAAGCTTCCGCCGCACTCACCGCGACATAACGGACGGCAAGGCGGGGGCCGTCGACCAAGGGACTGACGGCCCTGTACCCCGTCTCTTTGCCCTCCACGGAAACAATGGATTTTCCAACTAAATCGGATGCTTTGATCACACCTTACCTCCCCGCACCACTATGACCCGCATA
>JAAZGN010000019.1 GCA_012511185.1 Clostridiaceae bacterium | reverse complement strand
GGCGGGATATCAAGGATGCGCATGAGCTCCTCATCCCATTTCAGATCCCGGATGTTAAAGAGCATGGTCCGCGAGGCATTGGAATAATCGGTGACATGGACGGCGCCCCGCGTCAAGCGCCAGATCAGCCAGGTCTCGATGGTCCCGAATAAAATGTCACCACTCTCTGCCCGTTCACGGACGCCAGGAACATGATCGAGAATCCACTTGATTTTTGTCGCGCTGAAATAGGCATCAATGACCAGACCCGTTTTCTCCCGAAACAGGTCGGTCAACCCCTCTGCTTTGAGCCGGTCGCATTCGTCTGCAGTCCGCCGGCATTGCCAGACAATTGCCTTGTAAACAGGTTCGCCCGTGCGCTTATCCCAAAGAACCGCAGTCTCGCGCTGGTTGGTAATCCCGATGGCGGCGATATCCCGTGCCCGGGCATTTACCTTATTCATGGCCTCAACAGCCACGCCAAGCTGGGTTGACCAGATTTCATTGGCGTCATGTTCGACCCATCCCGGCTTGGGGTATGACTGCCGGAATTCCTTTTGCGCGACCGAACAGACATGCCCCTCTTTATCAAAAAGAATACAGCGGTTGCTGGTTGTCCCCGCGTCCAATGCCATCACGTAGCCGGCCATTTTTCGCTCCCTTACTCCAAAATATCTCTCGTCGCGACAAAATCACAAGAGTGACCCAATACCTTCGCGATCACTACGTCGCCCCGCCGGACTGGCGGAACGAGCACCATGTCATCCAGCAGTGTCATGGCCCGAAGCAAATCTTTTTTCGGGATCGGGCGGTCGGTTTTGACCGGACAGCGCGGATGAAGGGCGCTCCTCACACAAACGGTCGAGGTTAAGATCCTGGTCGGATTCATGACCTCGCTTTTCCCGTAAGCCACACCACGGGCGCAGCGGTTACCTGACACCTGGCAGTCTTTTTCTTCATCAACCGTCAGATGGCACCCTTGCGGGCAGACAATGCAAATCAACTCTTTGACCAAGATTTTCTCCTCTAGTCTTCTACTGAAAGGACCAGGGTCCTGCCCTTAATCATCTCCAACATATGTTGGTTCACCATGAGGTGCTCCATTTCGCCCGGCGCCATGTAAGGGCGTCTGGATGAGGCGATTATCTGCTCGCCATCGCGCAGGACAAGTCGCTTGGGTGACTTATAAGGTTGGCGCACTCGGAAAAAGATACGGGTTTTCTCACTTTCGCCAGCCGGCCGGATTTTTTGCGGGATGGTGTAGGCGATCCCCGGGCCCGCGACGACATCGATCGCTTCCTTTTCCAGTTTTTCCGGATGCTCTTTTTCCTGCCCAAGGACATACATGGCTGCCGCTTTCCCTGCCTCCTCGCTTTCCTCCGTCACATAATCGACCAGGTCATGGACATGAAGGACATTCCCGCAGGCGAAAATCCCATCCACTGCTGTCTCCTTATTTTCATAGACGACAGGCCCCCCCGTTCTGGGGTCGATGGTAATTCCTGCCGCCCTGGTCAATTCATTTTCCGGTATCAGGCCGACAGAAAGCAGAACCGTGTCCACGTCGAAATCCTGTTCGGTTCCCTCTATAGGTTTCAAAGACGCGTCGACCTGCTGAACCGTGACGCCTTCGACACGGCTTTTGCCTTTAATCCTGGTGATGGTATGGGATAAAAGAAGAGTAATACCATAATCATCAAGACACTGGACCAGGTTGCGTGCTAGGCCGCCTGAATAAGGCATGATCTCGACGCAGGCCAATACCTCCGCGCCTTCCAGAACCATCCGCCGTGCCATGATCAGCCCAATATCGCCCGAACCGAGCACAATGACACGCCTTCCGACCATGTAACCCTCCATGTTGACGTAGCGCTGGGCGGTACCGGCGGTCAGAATACCCGCGACGCGTGTCCCCGGGATTCCGATCGCGCCCCGCGTCCGCTCACGGCAACCCATGGCGAGGACAAGCGCCTTCGTATCAAGAAAACGATACCCTTCTTTTGCGCTCATCAGGCATAGCCGGTGTCCCTCCGCACCGGATTCAATGGACAAGACCATGGTATCGCAGACAATATCAATGCCTTGGCCTTCCAGCCTGTCGGTCACGCGGCCAGCGTACTCCGGTCCCGTCAACTCCTCGCCGAAGTAGTGGAGGCCGAAACCGTTGTGAATGCATTGATTCAGGATCCCGCCCAATTCCACATCGCGTTCGACGATCAGGATCCGCGAAAGCCCGTTTTCCCTCGCCCTTATCGCAGCGCCCAGTCCTGCCGGCCCTCCGCCGATGACAATCAGCTGGTAGCGCTCAGTCATGGGCACACCCTCCCTTTGTTTCAGCAGTCAGGATGAAGCTTCCCATCCCGTCCTCTTCAACCGTCAGGGGATGGCGGTTTGATTCGCGGGCCAGTATCTCCAACACCCTCGGCCCGCAAAATCCCCCCTGGCACCGACCCATCCCGGTCCCTGCACGCCGCTTAACGCCATCGATTGAGACAGGCGGGATTTCCCGTTTCATCGCCGCAACAATCTCACCTTCCGTGATGGTTTCACAACGGCAGATGACACGGCCGTAAAGCGGATTATCTTTGATGAAGGCTTGGCGCTCTTCTTCGGGTATCTCTTTGAAACGGATTACCCGTCGGCCGCCTTTCCACAGGGACTTTTTCCTCATGGGAAGTCCTGCCTCCTCCAACAGGTCCGCAGCAAGCCGGGCGATGGAGGGCGCGCAGGTCAAGCCGGGTGACTTGATCGCAGCCAGGTCGAGAAAATGCTCGGCTGACATGCGGATATAAAAATCTCCCCGCCTGCTATTGGCACGGACTCCAGCGTAGTTTCGGATATTGGCCCTCAGATCCAGTGAAGGAAGCATCTGGATGGCCATCTCCCCGATGTGGTCCATCCCGGTTCTTGTTACGCCCGTGTCCGATCGATCCTCAATGATCTCTGAATTGGGGCCGATGATGAAGTTGTCATGGATGGTGGGGGAAATCGTCACTCCCTTGCCTTGTGTTGTCGGGCTGTAAAAGATGACGGAATGAACAAGGGGGCCCACAGTACGGTCCAGCAAATAGTATTCACCCCGCGTGGGCACAATCTCAAAAGCAGATGTAGCGACCATTTGATGGATCAGGTCGCTGTTGACACCCGCCGCGTTGACGACAAACCTGGCCTGAACCACCTCCGGCAAGGAAAAGGTGACCTGGTAATGGTCCCCTTGCCATGCTAACCCGGTTACCTCCCTGTCCGGCATGAATACGACCCCGTTGCGGACGGCCACCTCAGCCATGGCAAGTGTGAACTCCCAGGGATTGATCACCCCTGCCTCCGGCGCCCACAAGGCTGCCTGGATCCCTTCCGAAAGCTTAGGTTCCCGCCGGCGTGTCTCCTGTCCATCGATCAGTTCGAGGCCCTGACAGCCATTCTCAACCCCCTGTCGGTAAAGGATTTCCAACACGCTCTTCTGCGATTCCTCAAAGGCGACGACAAGAGAGCCCGTTTTTCTGTGTTCAACGTCAAGCTCCTCACAAAGTTGGTAACATCGGCGCATTCCCTCAACACTCAGTTGACCCATCATGCTTTCGGGCGTGGGGTCAAAACCTGCGTGGATGATGGCTGTATTGGCCCGCGACGCGCCCATGGCGACCTCGTTTTCTTTTTCGATCAGGGCAACCGACAGCTCAAAGGATGAAAGTGTATAAGCAAGCGCGCGACCGACCACGCCAGCGCCGATGATGGCAACATCGTACATGAAAAAATACCCCCATTTATTATCCACTCAAGGGCCACAAATCTCTAGGTAAAAGCCGTTTGACTGCTTGCTGGAAAATGACCCCGGTTACCATGACACGAACATTATCAAAACCGACCGGCAGGATGGTAATCGGTAAGGGTCATCATTACCCCAAGATAGATGATAAGTGAGTACTTGCAAACCAAGCACAAGCGAATATTTGTAAAATTAGCACTCTACATGCGAGAGTGCCAAAATTTCGAAATTCCTCCAAATTTTCATGAATTTTGCTCCACAACCGCCAGCTAAAATTTATAAAGAAAGAAAATCAGCAAAGGAGGCACAAAAATGTTTGATTTGATTCCATACAGCCGCCGTGACCGCGGCTTGGTCAGTGACATAAACCGCTGGTTCGGCAATTCATTTCTGCAGGATTTTTCAGGAGTCCGCGGATTTATGGTGGATGTCCAGGACATGGGCGACCATTTCCTTTTGGAAGCGGATCTTCCCGGTGTCAAGAAAGAAGATATTAAAATCAATCTTGACGGCCAATACCTGACAATCTCGGCCGAGCAGAATGTTGAGAAAACGGAAGAGCGAAAAAACTACGTTTACAAGGAGCGTGCGTACGGCTCATGCCGGAGGAGCTTTGATGTTGAAGGCGTCAACACCGACGAGATCAAAGGCAAGTTCAAGGATGGCGTTTTGTCGCTCACTCTCCCCAAGCAGGAGAAAAAACCTGAGCCGGAACCCATTGAGATCGAGATTGAAGATTAGAGGGACGGGGCGATCGGAAGCCCCAAAGGGCGCGTCGGAAGGCGCGCCCTTTTGTCTTCTGAAATAGTAACCAATTACAACAGACCCCGGCAAAACCGGGCAAATTCTCCCAAGAGGACTTCCTTATCTTCCTGTGAATAGTATTTATGATCCGAATGCTCCAGCCATTCCAGGTCAATAAGCGGATTCGATGACAAATAAGCGACTGAACGCGGGGAGACGATTTTATCGCCCCTTGACATGAACACCCGGGTGGGAACCTGTAGCTTGGGAATCACATGGATGGTCTCCCGCATGACCTCCAGCAACTCAAGGTAGCGGGGGATATACCCCAGATAACGCCAGACTCTTCTGTCCGGCTGGATGCTGTACATGGTCTTGGCCGCTTCAAGAGCCGGGTCGCCGCGGGCGTTAAGATCCAGCGCAACACGTACGGATTGCAAAGCGGCTGCTCGTGTCATACGCGCTTTCAAAGGGACGGCAAGCAGGAAGAGTCCTTTCACGCGATCCGGTGCCCGAAGAGCCTGTTCAATCGCCAGAAGCGTTCCCATGGAGTGGCCGGTGATCAGAATGGATGAGTGACAGGTAGCCAGGTCATCGACAGCCTGGCTGACCTGCTCTTTCCACCATGCCATGGAGGACTGGCTGAACTGCCGGGTGGTTCCACCATGACCTTCGATCAAAATGGAACGGATTGACCAGCCGGCTGGAACCTGCTCATAAAAGTCACGAAAATGATCGGGCGATCCGCAGATACCGTGGACGAAGAGGATTGCCTGTGATGATCCTGGTATACAGCGGCGGTATTCGGCATGTTTTATCGTCATGACGACTCACCCGTGTATGGTCGAAATAACCGGCCTGCCCTCCCTGTCAAGCATGACGGTCAGACCGCCAGAATAACCGGATTGACGATAGAGGTAATTAACGCCTGTCACTTGGTCAACCCATATTTCAATGCCCTCTACAACACCCTGTTTATAGACTCGCACGAAACGTTTGCCTTCAACGGGACCGCTCGTTTCAAAGTTGCCGGTTTTCCGCCTTTTCTTTAAAACCATAGAAACGTCCTTTCCGCGACCAGGCCGGTCGGGACCGTCTTTAAAAAAGTTTTCCAACCGCCCTCTCAATCCTGTCCATGGCTTCGTTCAATTTTTCCATCGAATTGGAATAGGTGAAGCGGATAGCCTGCGGTGCTTCAAATGCATTCCCTGGCACAAGCGCTACACCCGCCTCATCGAGCAGATAATCGGCAAGAGCCGGGGCGTCATGGATCACCCTGTCACCCCTGCGCCTGCCGAAAAGCTCACTCACGTCGGGGAACAGATAAAAGGCACCATCGGGATATGGACAGCGGATCCCCGGCAAAGAGCTCACACGACCGTAAAGGTAGTCCCGCCGTTTCTCAAAGGCTTGCCGCATCTCTTCGACGTAGGCGCCACATGACTCCAGCGCTGCGATAGCCGCCCACTGGGCGAAGGAGGTTGCGTTTGAGGTCGTGTGGCCCTGGATGGCTGAAATGCCCTTGATGACTTGTTTGGGGCCAGCTGCATAGCCCAGTCGCCAGCCAGTCATGGCATAAGCTTTTGAGAAAGCATTTATTGTCACCGTCCGCTCTTTGATTCCGGGCGAAAAAGACGCCATGCTGACATGGGGTGTTGTGCCATAGATCAGTTTTTCGTAAACCTCATCGGTCACAATATACAGTTCATGCCTTACGGCAAGCTCTGCAACAGCCATCAGGCTGTCTTGCGAATAAACAGCACCTGTCGGGTTATTCGGACTGTTGATCAGAATCACTTTCGTTTTGGATGAAATGGCTTTATCGATCGCCTTCAAATCCAGATGGTTGTCTTCACATACTGGCACTAACACAGGGAGAGCCCCTGCCAGTTTGACCATCTCCACATAACTGACCCAGCACGGTGTGGGAATGATGACCTCGTCACCAGGGTTGCATAGAACCAGGAAAGTATTCGTCAACGCATATTTGGCACCTGTAGAAACCAATATTTCGTCGATTGAATAATCGATTTTATTCTCATCGGATAATTTTCGGGCAATCGCCTCTCGCAGTTCCGGTATACCCGGTGTTTGTGTGTATTTCGTTTTGCCTTCCAGCATGGCCTGGTAAGCGGCTTCAATAATTGGTTGAGGCGTGTTGAAATCGGGCTCACCACTGTTCAGGGCGATGATGCTTTTCCCTTCTTTTCGCAACTGGGCAATTTTACTGTTCAGTTCCAGTGTCTGGGACGGAGCCATTTGGCGAACACGGTCTGAAATCATGCGGTGTCCTCTATCTTTCCAGCTTGTTCCGGATACGGTCAAGCTGCTCAAACAAAACCCGTGGCATCTTGGGTCCGTAAGTCTCAAAATGCTTTTCGACCGCGTCCAGCTCATCCACCCACTCTTGACTTTCAATCGTCATGATTGCCTTGAGATCCGCCAGAGGAAGCTCCAGCCCTTGGAGATCGAGGTCTTCTGGTCTTGGAAGATAGCCAATGGCCGATTCTTCGGCGCCGACTGCGTGATCGCAACGCTCCGCCACCCATTTGAGTACACGGCTGTTTTCGCCGAATCCCGGCCAGAGAAAGTGGCCGTCTTCTCCGCGCCTGAACCAGTTGACGGCAAAAATCTTGGGCAACTTGCCGGGATCGGCCTTCCGGCCCATCTCAAGCCAATGGTTCAGGTAGTCACCGACATGGTAACCGATGAAAGGCAGCATGGCGAAGGGGTCTCGTCTGACCTGGCCGATCTTATCGGAAATGATGGCGGCAGTGACCTCCGATCCCATGATGGCTCCGAGGAAGATGCCGTGCTCCCAATCAAAACTCTGATAGACGAGCGGGACTGTGGACGGTCGGCGGCCTCCGACCAGGATGGCGTCAATGGGAACACCCTGCGGGTCCTCCCAGTTGGGAGCGATCGAGGGGCAATTCCTGGCAGGGGCTGTGAATCGGGCGTTGGGATGCGCTGCCTTATCTTTCGATTCAGGCGTCCAATCATTACCGTGCCAATCGATCAGGTGTTCGGGCGCCGCTTTACCTATTCCTTCCCACCAAACATCGCCATCGTCTGTCAAGGCAACGTTGGTGAAAATGGTAGCCGTCCGAATGGAGTCCATGGCATTGGGATTTGAGTCGTATGAGGTCCCCGGGGCGACACCGAAGAAGCCCGCCTCCGGATTGATGGCGTAAAGGCGCCCATCTTCGCCGAATCGCATCCAAGCGATGTCGTCACCGACTGTTTCGACCTTCCAGCCTGGGATGGTCGGCTTCAGCATGGCCAGGTTGGTCTTGCCACAAGCGGACGGGAAAGCACCGCAAACGTAATAGACTTTCCCGTCAGGAGAGGTCAGCTTCAGGATCAGCATGTGCTCGGCCAGCCAGCCTTCATCACGGGCCTGAACCGACGCGATACGCAGCGCAAAACACTTTTTGCCCAGCAGTGCGTTACCACCATAGCCTGAGCCGTACGACCAGATCTCACGCGTTTCCGGGAAGTGGCTGATGTATTTTTTATCCATGGGTGCGCAAGGCCAGGGGACATCCTGCTCTCCTGGTTCAAGCGGAGCGCCTACCGAGTGAAGGCAGGGGACGAACTCGCCGTCTTGTCCCAACAGGTCAAGTACCTCTTGTCCCATCCGCGTCATGATTCGCATATTGGTTACTACGTAAGCACTGTCGGTCAGCTCAATCCCTATTTTCGATGCGGGAGATCCGACCGGCCCCATACAAAACGGAATCACATACATGGTCCGGCCGCGCATGGAACCGCGGTAAAGCTCTGTCATTGTTTCACGCAATTCGACTGGATCAATCCAATTATTGGTCGGACCGGCATCGTCTTCGGAAACCGATGCGATAAATGTGCGGTCTTCGACGCGTGCGACATCAGAAGGATCGCTTCGGAACAAGTGACATCCTGGTCGTAAGCCGGTATTCAAGGCCGTGGCTGAACCTCGCTCCACACACTCCCTCAAAAGACGGTCGTTTTCCTCCTCCGTGCCGTCACACCAATAAATGTGATCCGGTTGGAGGAGTTCCGCCATCTCATCGATCCATTTCTTCGCTTTTTCATGCTGTACCATAGAATACCCTTTGCTAACATAACTTAATCATTTTTCTTGAGTGTAGCACTCATATCTGCTTCGAGCCTGACCCGACATCAGCTTATCATGCCAACGAAAAAGTTTCGTTGACGATGGCAACAAAGATATGCACTGGCTTATTGACAAATTTGGTCTTTTCGACTAGAATACAATTCCTTCTTCCATTCAATTGCCTTGTGTCCAAGAATCGGGTGCTCGATTAGACAGCTGTGGCATAGATCGAAGAAGGCGGAGGGGCAACAAAATTGGATCAATTTTTCTGTGACAGCAGGAGCATCTGGAATGTACTGCTGGAAGACATACGGAGCGGCCGGTATAAAGACAAACTGCCGCCGGAGACTGAACTTGCAGCGGAGCTCGGTATAAGCCGGACGCAGTTACGTGACGGGCTGTCAGTCCTCGAACGGGACGGGTTTATTACGCGGCGCCGCGGCATCGGCACCGTGATCAACCGCCATGTCGTTGACGTTAAAACACGGCTGGATTTGGAAGTTGAATTCATGACCATGATCAGACTCGCCGGCTATGAGTCCGAAATGATTTTAACCTCCGTCGAAGTAAGAACAGATATTCCCCAGATTGCAGATAAACTTGGAGTGTCAGCGACCACGCCGGTGCTGACGACATCCAAGATCGTTACGGCAGACGGTGAGCCGGCCATCTTTTGCATCGACTACATTTCTTTTTCAATTATCAAAAATTTCTCCTATACACGTGAAGATCTGTCACTTCCCATTTCCCACTTCCTTGAACATTTCTGCCACACGAATGTCGTCATGGATTTAACCGAAGTCAAACCGATATTGGCAGATGAAATCTTAAGTGAGAAGCTCAAAATTCCAGTAGGGTCTCCCTTGCTCTACCTCGACGAAACAGCCTACAATATCGACAACCAAGCTGTCATATGTTGCCAGGAGTACTGTAAAGACGGTGTCTTGGAGCATAAACTTCTTCGAAAGAAGTTCTGAGTCACGGCCCTCTGGCCTCGCGCTGGTCGCGCCAAACTGATGCTTAACGCATGTTTTTCCGGTCTGCCTGTTGGTTTGACCTCTTTTGGTCAAGTGGAGTAAACTTATTCTGTAGGGCGCCGTCATTTTTGTCATTGTGAATACCATGACCGGCGTAGCGGACTGAACAAGAGGGGATCATTGTGATTCAGTCATTCACGGCTATGAGTCAAGGTGTGCGAAAAATGGGGCGTCAGCGTATTGTCGTCGCCTCTGCACATGATAAAGATGTATTGCAGGCAATCGATGAGGCGGTTCATATGGGAATCGCCGCGCCCATTCTGATCGGGAACAAAGAACGAATTGCCCAAATCGCAGAGCAAAATGGAATCGATGTCCGGCTCTGTGTTCTTATTGATGAACCGGACGATATTGAAGCGTGCAGCCTGGCCGTGCGAATAGTACGCCAGGGTGATGCCGACGCCATTATGAAGGGCCTTGTTGGCACAGCGGTACTTCTCAAGGCCATAGTAAACAAAGAAACAGGAATAAGAGACCGGGAACTGCTATCGCACATCGGTCTCTTTTACATTGCAAAAGTCCGACGTTTCGTGATCGTGACCGACGCGGCTATGAATATCGCGCCGGATGTCCAAAGAAAGACGCAATTAATCAGAAATGCAGTGGATGTGATGCAACTGTTGGGAATTGACCGGCCCGGTGTTGCTTGTGTTTGCGCACTCGAGCAGGTCAATGAAGCCATGCAGGCGACGGTCGACGCGGCCGAGCTCGTCCGTTTGAACCGTATAGGGGAAATTGGAGGTTGCCTCGTTGGAGGTCCCTTCGCCCTTGATAACGCACTTTTTACGGAGTCAGCCCGGCATAAAGGCATCACCGATCCGGTGGCCGGTAATCCCGATATCCTCCTTATGCCCAATATCGAGGCGGGAAATGTCCTGTACAAAGCACTCTCCTTCCTCTGCGATTCGACGGGTGCCGGCCTTGTCGTTGGGGCAAGTGTGCCTGTCATACTTACTTCACGCAGCGACGAACGCGAGACGAAGCTGAATTCCATCATTTTGGCACTTTACCTGGCCGCCCTGAAAAAAGGTGTTTCATGCTGAGATTGCTAGTCGTCAATCCCGGATCGACTTCGACCAAGTTTGGTGTTTTCGAGGATTCTCAAGCTGTATTCACAGAGACGATCCGGCATGGTTCTGAATTTGACGGCCTCCCCGATCTTACCAGCCAAAGACCGGTCAGGGAGGCTTTGATTTGCAAGGAGCTTGAAAGGCAGCATATTAATCTGGCATCCTTTGATGCTGTCGTCGGCAGAGGCGGTCTCCTTCATCCCCTTGACGGTGGTGTATACGAAGTCAACCGTGACATGATTGACGATCTTTCCAGTTGCCGTTACGGAACACATGCCAGCAACCTGGGAGGTATTATCGCTGCCACCATCGCGGAACGCTGCGGTTTGAAAGCCTTCATTGCCGATCCGGTGATCGTCGACGAGATGGAACCGCTGGCTCGTCTTTCGGGTTGGCCCGGTATTGAGCGAATATCGATCTTTCACGCCCTCAACCAGAAAGCCGTTGCCCGGCGCTACGCAGGTGAAGTTCACGAACCTTACGAAGAGCTTAACCTTGTAGTCGCACACATGGGAGGAGGCATCTCGGTCGGGGCTCACAGAAAAGGACGGGTTATCGACGTCAACAATGCGCTTGGCGGCGATGGCCCTTATTCGGCTGAACGGTCGGGCGGGCTGCCTCTTTTCTCCGTCATGGAGCTTTGTTATTCGGGCAGCTATTCCCTCGAAGAACTAAAAAGATCCTTCGTCGGCCAGGGTGGCCTGGCCGCCTACCTTGGCACCAGCGATGCGATCGCCATCGGCCGCAGAATTACCGGGGGAGATGAATACGCCCGCATTATCTTCCAAGGCATGGCTTACCAGGTCGCAAAGGAAGTTGGCGCGGCAGCAACCGTTCTCGAAGGTGACGTTGACGCCGTCATCCTTACAGGCGGACTCGCTTATGACACATGGATTACGGAATGGGTGACCCGGCACGTGCAATTTATCGCGCCTGTCATTGTTTACCCCGGTGAAGACGAGCTTGCGGCTCTGGCGGAAATTGTAGCGGGAGCCCTGACCGGACTTATCCCCATCCGAACGTATCAAAGAAAGTAAGCCGGACAATGAAACTTCCCGATCGGAAAATTACCATCATTTCCGGCCATTACGGTACCGGCAAAACGGAATTCGCGGTCAATCTTGCCATTGCCATGGCCCGTGACGGCTGCAAGGTTGCCCTGGTCGATCTTGACATCGTCAACCCCTATTTCCGCTCCATCGAGCGCAAAGACGAACTGGAGCGCGCAGGCGTCACCGTTTACGTGACCTCACTCGGCGGCAAGGCAGACATCCCTTCTTTGCCCCCGGGGATCATGTCGGTTTTCATCGACCCTGACCGGCAGACTGTGATTGACCTTGGTGGTGATCCCGGTGGAGCCCGTGTACTCGGTTATTATAAACCGCAGATCGATCAAACACCGCATGATTTCTGGTTCCTGGTCAATCGTAACCGGCCTGAAAATGCGACAGAGGAAAAGGTCATCGCTTACTTAAGGCAAACTGAAACCGCAAGCAGGCAAAAGGTAACCGGCATCATAAACAGTAGCCATTTGGGCCGGGAAACAACCGTTGAAGACATCTTAGGAGGTGACGCTTTCGCAGCGGAAATTGCGGGTATTTTAGGCTTACCCCTGATTTACACCGTCGCCGAAAGGAAATTTGAAGACGAACTGAGGAGCCAGGTGAAAGGCTCTTTTTTTCCGATTGATCTATACATGATCAAGCCGTGGGAACTGAGTGAAACAAAGGGAGGACATTTTGCATGGCTGGAAACGTAACATTCCGGCAGGACAGATGCAAAGGCTGTGGTCTTTGCGTTCACGTCTGTCCCGTCAAAATCATATTTCTGGATGAAACAGTGACAAACCGAAAGGGGTATCACCCCGCGACCATTGTCGAGATGGATCGATGCATCGCCTGTGCCAACTGTGCCAGGATGTGCCCGGACTCCATCATCACGGTCGAGCGTTTATAGAGGAGGTGTCCGCATGGCAAAAGAATTATGGAAAGGCAACGAGGCGGTCGCAGAAGCGGCAATCCGCGCGGGGTGCAGGTGCTATTTCGGCTACCCTATCACGCCACAAAGCGAAATACCCGAATATATGGCCCTTCACATGGCAGACACGGGCGGTGTCTTTCTCCAGTCCGAATCTGAAATCGCTGCCATCAATATGGTATATGGCGCATCAGGCGCCGGCGCCCGTGTCATGACCTCGTCCTCATCACCCGGCATCAGCTTGAAGCAGGAGGGGATCTCCTACATGTGCGGTGCGGAACTGCCCGCAGTCATCGTCAATGTCATGCGCGGCGGCCCCGGCCTTGGTACCATCCAGCCAGCCCAGGGTGATTATTTCCAGGCTACTCGTGGCGGCGGCAATGGTGATTACCGCCTGATCGTCCTGGCGCCTGCCACCATCCAGGAGGTCGTCGATCTTATGCAGGAGGCTTTTGACCTGGCAGATCAGTACCGCATCCCCGTCATGATGCTCCTTGATGGCATGATCGGTCAGATGATGGAACCTGTTGAGTGGACACACACCCCGGCGTCCGACCTGCCTGGGAAGACATGGGCTACGACGGGAACTGAGGGGAAACGGCCACCCAATATCATCAACTCGCTTTTTATCGACCCTGATGCCTGCAACCGGCACAACCAGCATCTGGAGGAGAAATACAAAAAGATCATTGAAAATGAAATCAAATACAGTATCAATGACCTCGTAGACGCCGAAATCCTCTTTGTAGCCTATGGAACTCCTTCCAGGCTCGCCCGCGCGGCCGCCAGGCTCCTCGGTGAAGAGGGGATCAAGGCCGGTGTTTTCCGCCCCATCTCGGTTTGGCCCTACCCTTACGACGCGCTCCGTGAGGCTGCATCTCAGGATAGCGTCCAGGCAGTTGTCACCGTGGAGATGAGTACGGGGCAAATGGTTGATGATGTCAGAATCGGCGTCAACGGCGTGAAGCCCGTCTCCTTCATCGGCCAGGCCGGCGGTGTCATCCCATCGCCCCGCGAGGTGGCCGACGCCGCCAAGAAAGCACTGGGGAGGTGAGAGCCATGGCCATTGTCTACGAAAAATCCAAAGCTTTGACCGATGCCGAGATGCATTACTGCCCCGGCTGTACGCACGGCATCATTCATAAACTTGTTGCCGAGACCCTGGTTGATCTCGATGTGCTCGGAAAATCGATCGGCGTCGCTCCAGTCGGCTGTGCTGTCTTCGCTTATGACTACTTCAACTGCGATATGCATGAAGCGGCCCACGGTCGCGCCCCTGCAGTCGCGACCGGCATCAAACATGTTCTCCCCGACCGGACGGTATTTACTTATCAGGGGGATGGCGACCTGGCCGCCATAGGCACTGCCGAAATTGTCCACGCCGCCATGCGCGGGGAAAAGATCACAACCATCTTTGTTAACAACGCCGTCTATGGGATGACGGGCGGCCAGATGGCACCAACGACCCTGGTCGGTCAGAAGACGACAACCGCCCCCTTCGGGCGCTCATTTGAGCACTACGGCGCGCCCATTCGAATGGCGGAACTCCTTGCGACCATTGATGGCGCCGCCTACATCGAGCGCGTCACGGTCACGACGCCGGCCCATATCGCCAAAGCCAAGCGTGCCATCAAAAAGGCCTTTCAGATCCAGGATGAGGGACTCGGCTTCACCATGGTCGAAGTGCTGTCGACCTGCCCAACCAACTGGGGCATGACGCCGGTCGAGGCGCTGAGCTGGCTGAATGAGACCATGATTCCGGCCTTCCCGCTCAGTGTCTTTCGTGACATCACCAAAAAGGAGAAGTGAGATGGCTTATAACGAAATCCTTATTTCCGGCTTCGGCGGCCAGGGCGTCATGGCCATTGGCTTGACCTTGGCTGAAGCGGGGATGTCCGAAGGGATGAATGTCAGCTGGCTTCCCTCTTACGGCCCTGAGATGCGGGGAGGCACAGCAAACTGCGGTGTCGTCATAGCCGATAGTGAGATCATTTCACCGATTGTACTGGAACCAAGTGAACTGATCGCCATGAACCTGCCCTCACTGGATAAGTTTGAACCCCACGTCAAAAAGGGAGGAACCATCTTCGTCAACGAATCAATCATTCAAAGAAAAGTCCAGCGCGGAGATGTACGGGCCATTTATGTACCCTCCATGGAAATCGCGTCCGGGATCGGTAACATGCGCGTGGCCAACATGGCCATGCTGGGCGCCTTCATCAAGGCAACACAACTTTTGAAATACGACACCATTATCGCTATGCTGACGCAACTTTTTACCGGATCGAAAGCGCATCTTGTCGGACTGAACGAAGAGGCGCTCGAGCGCGGTGCCGCGTGCGTAGATTAATAATGTGCAGATAAACCGGATCTGAAAAGACCCGGCATGGGTCACGAGAGAGAGGATTAGCTATGAAGATCACTGTCACCAGAACGCAACGTCCGAAACCGAAACCGGAAGATGAAAACAAGCTGGGATTTGCCCGAACCTTCAGCGATCACATGTTTGTGGTCGAACATGAAGCGGAAAGGGGTTGGTTTGATCCGCGTATCGTGCCCTACCAGAAAATCGCACTCGACCCGGCTTCGCCCGTCTTTCATTATGCGCAGGAGATCTTTGAGGGGGCCAAAGCCTATGCCCTGGATAACGGGGAAATCGGTCTTTTTCGCATCAGGGACAACGCCCTGCGGATGAACAGGAGCGCTGACCGTATGTGCATGCCCGCCATCGATGTGGACCTGCAAGTGGAAGCCATCAACAGGTTGGTAGATCTGGACCGCGACTGGGTCCCCACAAGCGAAGGGACCTCCTTGTACCTGAGACCCACCATGATCGCTGACGGCACCAGCCTGGGCGCGCACACGGCGACGCGCTTCATTTATTTCATCATCTGTTCCCCGACAGGAACCTACTACCAGCAGGGCATGAAGCCCATCCGGATCCGTATCGAAACACGGCATGTGCGCGCTGTCAAGGGTGGCGTGGGACGTGCCAAGACCGGCGGCAATTACGCGGCCAGCTTCAAGGCTTCCTATGCCGCCAGACAGGAAGGCTTCAATGAAGTCCTCTGGCTGGACGGCCGCGAACAGAAATACGTCCAGGAAGTCGGCGCCATGAACATGATGTTTGTCATCGACGGCAAAATCGTCACTTCTGAGCTTGGCGACACCATCCTGCCCGGCATCACACGCGATTCTGTGCTGGCCTTGGCCAAAGAAAAGGGCCTGGAAGTTGTGGAAGACCGTGTTGCCGTTGATTACCTCTTTGATGCCTACGACAAGGGCCTGCTCACGGAAGCATTTGGCACGGGGACGGCCGCCGTCATTTCACCGGTTGGTGAATTAGCTTGGAATGAGCGGACCATCACCATCAACGATTTCGCCATTGGCCCCGTCTCAATGATGTTCTACGAGGAGCTGTCCTGTATTCAGCGGCAGCGTTGCCCCGACACGCACGGATGGACTACGATTGTGCCGCACTACCAGGCCTAGACCCGGATACCGGTTTTTGAAAAGACCCTGCTTACGCGGGGTCTTTTAGCGTTTCGGCAAGCTCGCCGCCTTCATCATCAGGGCACATTCCATTCGCTTTCGAAACAGTTCACAGCCGTAGGTGTCGACACCCGGCAACTTGCCATTTACGTGGTATGCATTGGCAGCGCAACCCCCGGAACAGTAAAACCTGGCCCAGCAATCTTCGCATTCAGGGCGTGAAAAAACATTGCATTGGGAAAACTTGTTCCGCAAATCCAGCCTGACAACCCCCTGCCAGATGTTGCCCATCAAAAATCCGGGATCATCAACGAGCTGATGGCAGGGATAAAGATCCCCGCCTGGTGTCACAGCCAGGTATTCGGTCCCCGCGCCACATCCTGCGATTCGCTTGTAAATGCAGGGTCCGTGATCAAGATCGACCGTGAAGTGATAGAAATGGAAACCTCTCCCTTCCCGGTCGCGGCGGAGCATCTCCACAGCCAGTCTTTCATACTGGTCTTTTAAGACCGGCAGGTCCTCTTCTGTCAGGGCATAGGGTTGGTCGGGCGGGCAGACAACCGGTTCCATGCTGATCTCATCAAAACCCAGGTCGGCCATGTGAAGGATGTCCGTCAGAAAATCGGTGTTGCAGTGCGTGTAGGTGCCGCGGATGTAATAGCTGCCCCGGGTTCTGCGCCGGACCAGTTCCTGAAACTTGGGGACGACCACCGCGTAACAGCCCTTCCCGCCTTGTGTCACCCGGAAGCGGTCGTGCGTCTCTTTGCGGCCATCCAGGCTTAAGACTACATTGGCCATCTCCCGGTTGGTAAATTCAATGACGTCTTCATCGATGAGCAGGCCGTTTGTGGTGAGCGTGAAGCGGAAATGTTTGTTGTGCTTTGCTTCCAGTGAGCGTGCGTAAGCGACCGTCTCCTTCACCATCCCCCAGTTCAGGAGCGGCTCGCCGCCAAAAAAATCGACTTCCAGATTGTGCCTGGAGTCCGAATTTTCAATAAGAAAATCCATGGCGCGCCTGCCTGTTTCCAGGGGCATGATGGCCTGCTCACCTTTGTAGGTCCCCTGAGCGGCGAAACAGTAGGAGCAATTCAGATTACAGCTGTGTGCGACATTGAGGCAAAGTGCCTTGATCACCCGACCGTCATGGACGCGCTCGCCCAAGCGCTCTCTGTGCTCAATTTTTGAGAACAAGAGTCCTTCATCAACAAGCGACTGGACCTGGTTGACCGCGTCCAGTACTTCAGCATGGGGCCAGGTACCGGACAGCTGCCGGACAATCTCTTCAGGGGAATGCCTTTCGTAAAGGCCGACAATCCGGTAAACAAGATCATCCACGACGTGGACACTGCCGCTGTCAACGTCGACCACAAGCTTGTAGCCATTCAATTCAAATCGATGAATCACTTGGTAGAAATTCCTGGATGGCAGGACGAAATGCCCGCCGCCCCTATTTCCGGTTCAGCGTTTTTCCTGTTCACAGACCTGGTTGACAACACCACATGATGTTTTGCAGGCCGACTGGCATGACGTCTGGCATTCGCCACAGCCGTCGTGCTCGATGTCCTGGACAAGATCACGGGTGGACAGGGTCACAATTCTCTTTTTCTCTTTCATTACATTTCCCCCTTGGTGATTGATCATTTTGCAAGCAATACTATAGCACTTTGCTAGAAAGCCAGCTGCTTCAAGAATCGCATCAGGTTGTCCACAGTCAGGGCCAGGTCTTCCGGGCTCCGCTTCCTCGCCAGGGCAAAGTCAACTGCGAGGCGGTTGATGCTGAAGATACCGCTGACGCCTTCCTCATAGACGCCCTCAATACCTTCACCGATGTCCCCCACGATGGCGGCGACCGGAATGCCGAGTCTTTTGGCACGGCGGGCCACACCGATCACGACTTTGCCGGCCAGACTCTGCTGATCAATTTTCCCTTCGCCTGTGAGGATGAGATCGGCATCCCTGGCGATCCTGTCAAAGCAGATGGCGTCAAGCACCACCTCGATGCCGGCTTCCAAAGAAGCGCCAAGAAACGCATAAGCGCCGGCTCCCACGCCACCTGCGGCTCCCGAACCAGGCAAATCCGCCACCTGCAAACCCAGGTCCCTTTCGATCATCAAGGCCAGGTGCAGGAGACCGGCATCTAGTTTTTTCACGCCCTTTTCATCCGCGCCCTTTTGCGGCGCAAAGACGTAAGCTGCCCCCCGGGGACCATACAGGGGATTGTCAATATCGCACATGGCCCGAACCTTCAGATTCTCAAGCAGGCCGCTTTTTTGTGCGGCATCAATCCGGCTGATCCGTTCCAGGGTTCCGCCAACCGGAATAAACTCCAGACCATCCTGATCCAGGAAGCGAATGCCAAGGGCGGCAGCGGCTCCGCAGCCTCCGTCATTGGTGGCACTCCCGCCCAGGCCCAGGATGATCTCCCTGACACCCCTGGCGGCCGCGGCCTGAATCAACTGTCCCACGCCGTAAGTCGTCGTGATAAGAGGATCTTTCCGGCTTCCCATCAGTGGCAGGCCGGCGCAGGCCGCCATCTCGATGACTGCCCTATTGCCCTGATTGATCAGGCCGTAAAAAGCATCCACTTCCTCGAAGAGAGGGCCTTTAACCCGGATCTTTACCTTTTCCCCACCCAGCGCTTTCAGGAAGCTGTCCACGCTTCCCTCGCCCCCATCGGCAACGGGCAGGCTTTCCACCCGGGCATCCGGATAATGCCTCAGGATGGCGTCCTCCATGATTCCGCAGATGGTGGAGGAATCCATGGACCCCTTTAATGAGTCGGGTAGCAGGAGTACTTTTTTCATGAGGGTGCCTGGTCCTCTCCCGCAGCGGAGGGCATTTCTTTCTTGCCTGTCTTCTTGCCCATTTTACTGCCCAGGGCTTTCACCAGATAAAGCAGACCGTTCAGAGCCAGGCCAAAACCGATCACCGTATCGACCGGCACGCCCAGGGCGGTTGGAGCAATGATAATCAGTAAGCCGGTTATCAGGAGCAGCAGGACAGGCACGAACACGATCCAGAATAAACCTTTGCTGAAAGCTCGCATGACCAGCGCAAAGATGACCCCAGCAAGCGCTTGTACTATAAAGTAGACGCCCGCCGCCACCAGCAGGTATTTGATTGTTTCGTCTGGTTTGATCAAAAGGAGCAAACCAACCACCAGGGAAATCACGGCCTTGGTGAGCGATGAGGCAACTTTTCCGCCGCCCGTGGTCAAACCCCGGATATAGATGGCCGCGTAAATGCCTCCGGCGAAAATCGCGACAAGACCGATCACAAGCGTCAGGTAGCCGGATACCAGGTTTGGATAGAGAAGGGCAAATAGACCAGCGCCAACTAAAACCAATCCGATGATGAGCCACTCCAAAAATTGATTTTTCTTGCCTTTTTCCTGGCTATCTTTCATCTCGATCCCTCCTTCTTCCGTAGATGATGGTCCCTTGAATCACCGGCTGACCGAACATCCAAGAAAACCCAGGCCTCCTTTATATCAGCTCTTTACCCCCCTTGCAGCTTTCCTCAGCCATGAGCCGGTACTTGTCCATCTTGATCTTGACTAATACAGCACTGGTCGGAGGCGTGACGGTAATGGCATTGGCGCCTGCCTTGATCGTCTCGAGAATCGTTTCATCGGACGGGCCTCCCGTCGCGATGATGGGAACATCGGGATATTGCGCGCGGAGCTTGCCTACGATATCTACTGTCCGGGCG
>JAAZGN010000149.1 GCA_012511185.1 Clostridiaceae bacterium | reverse complement strand
TGGCCGCTACCATGCCGACGTGGCCCTGCCAGGGGAGATACCGTTCACCGCTGCCGCATTGATTGGCTGTATCAAAAACGGCCAGATCTTCTTCCTTTAAAAATGGTGCGCCTTCAATTTTCCCATCAAGCATCATGCCGTCATCGCCTTCGCGCATGATGTAGCCGATGATGGCCTCCCGCTCTTCCTTGGAATAACCGCGCGCGGCCAGTCCCTCTTCGACGACGGGATTGACCAGTTTCATGAAGCCGCCGCCCGAAAGCTTTTTGTAGACGACATGGGAGAAAAAGGGTTCGATACTGGTCGCGGCACAGTCCATGGCAAATGAGATTGTGCCAGTGGGGGCCATGACGGAAACCTGGGCGTTGCGGTATCCGTGCTCCCCGCCCCATGTCTCCGCCTTAGTCCAGCTCTCTTTCAAGGCTTCCGAAAGCGGGCCGAAACCTGTTTGTTCAAGAATCTGATGGTCGACGACGGGGAGCTGGTAGCCGATGGCTTCCGCTTCGTCTGTTCTGACCCCCGCCGCCCTGCTGTGGTTGCGGATGACCCTTAGCATGTGGTCGCGATTCTTATCGTAATGGATAAAAGGTGTGAGCTGTTGAGCCATGACAGCGGAAATAGCGTAACTTTGGCCGGTCAGTACGCCGGCAAGGGCGCCACCAATGGCGCGCGCCTCCACCGAGTCATAGGGAATCCCGGCGCTCATGAACAAGGAGGCCAGGTTGGCCAGGCCTAGTCCGGTCGCGCGAAAAGCCCAGGTTTTGCGTGCTATGGCAGGCGTGGGAAATTGTCCCCAGTGAATGGAGGCCTCCAGGGCCAGCTGGGCGATGCTGATCAGGTGGAGATATGCCTCGGTGTCAAAGACATGCCGGCCTGGATCAAAGAAGCGCATGATATTGATGGAGGCCAGGTTGCAGCTTGTGTCATCGAGAAAAGCGTATTCGCCGCACGGATTGGTCGAATTGATGCGGTTGTGCTTGGCGGTAAGGTCGCCGTCTTCTCCTGCCGGGCAGGTATGCCAGGCGTTGAAGGTATCATCGAACTGCGGGGCCGGGTCGGCACACCGCCAAGCCGATTCATTGAAGATCTGCCAAAGATGGCTGACACGGACCGGGCGATCGACGCTCGTATCGCGCCGGCCTTTCAGAAGAATGGTTGATGTGGGATCACGGTCGAGCTGGGCAACTTTTTGCATGAATTCGTCGTTGAAGCGGACTGAATTATTCGAGTTTTGACCCGAAACGGTCTGGTAGGCCTCTCCGTCAATGGCGGCATCATAGCCCATCTTGGCCAAGGCGATCACCTTGTCTTCTTCCCGGGCCTTCCATGTAATAAAAGCCTCGATCTCCGGATGATCTATGTCAAGGCAAACCATCTTGGCTGCCCGCCTTGTGGTTCCACCCGATTTGATGGCGCCGGCATTCCGGTCGAGGCCCTTCAGAAAGCTCATCAGGCCGGACGATTGGCCACCGCCCGAGAGCGCTTCGCCGGCTGCCCGGATCGATGAGAAATTGGTACCGGTTCCCGACCCGCCCTTGAAGAGCTTGGTTTCCGATACATACCCTTCCGTGATGGAGTGCGGCCCGAGCAGCTTGTCCTCGATGGAAAGGATGAAACAGGCCGACGCCTGCGTCCGGCTGTAGTCGTCGTCACTCATGACGACCTGGCCCTTTTCTTCATCATAGTAGTAGAGCTCGCTTTGGCCGCCGGCAATCCCGTATTTCAGCTTGAGGCCGGTATTAAACCATTGTGGTGAGTTGGGCGCAAACATCTGGGCCAGAATGGCATAGACCAGTTCATCGTAAAGAATTTCGGATTCCGCCCCTTGGTCGATCATCCCTTCGTCGACCAACGCCCCGACCCAGAAGGAAACCATACGGTCAGCCAGCTGTCTCATGGAAGTTTCATGACCCGGCTTGCCCGGAACCCCCGCCTTGCGAAAATACTTGGACGCAATGATGTCACAGGCCTGCTGCGAATACGATTCGGGAAACTCAAGCCCCTTGAGGTCGGTCAGGACACGGCCGGTTTTGTGGTCTTTGAGCAGAACATCACAGACTTTCCAGTGAAAAAGGTCAAAAACCTCACCGCCTTGTTTTCCCAGTGCTTTGGTAAAATGACGTTTAATAAACGGTGACAACACGCTCATGACAACACCCTGCCTCTTTCTTTGTCCCGGCGATTGGCTGTTTTGATAAAAACAACTGTATGCTTGGAATACACTATATAGTATGTACGGTTCGATCATACTACCAAATGTAGTGTTGTATTGTTACAGATTCGTGACAAAAGTGGCACCGACGGTCAATGACCGTCCGTGTTATGATGGAAAACGGTTCATACGAACAAGGAAGGACTGTTATGGCACAACCCGGTTACCACAGACGCCACATCCTTTTTGTTGCTTCCCTGCTCCTGTTTCTTGTCCTGACAGCAGCCTGCGGCATCAATCAGGATCTGCTCGGCACCTGGCAACTGATCGATGCCGGCGGCACTGCTTTTGACCCCCAAACACAGTTCGAATTCCGGGACGGCCGTGAGCTCCTGGTCACGCCACACACGCCCGGTGTGACCCTGACCTACACCTCAAGTCCCGGGGGAGATCTGAGCATCACGACAAAAAGGACGGGGTCAGGTTCCTTTACCCTTAAGATGACTTATGATTTAAAGGGAGACAAACTGTCTATCACGGATGAAGACGGTTTTACGCTTGTATTTCAGCGTCTAGACGATCCAGCTCCTTGAGGAGTGTATCCTTGCGATTGGCAATACCGTCGACACAGACAGCTTCCAGCAAACTTTCCAAACGCGAGCCAATGGCAGGTCCCCGGAAACCCCGCTTGATCAGATCCCTGCCATCGACGGCAAGATCAGCCAGACTGAGATTGCGGCCGGCCGCAATCAGATCTTCGGCGACGCGCCCAACCGCCTCAATGATCGCTTGCCTGCCCTTATCGCCGGCATAGCGGGCCCGGGCATCGGCAGTTCGTATTTCCATCACCTCAGAGAAAGAGGATTCCCCCCATCGGCGCAAAAGCCGCCAGACAGCCCGCTCGTCCTGCGCCATTTCCTCTGTCTTGGACGCGACCAGCAAGCTGATATTTTCAGTGTCTTTTTTGCTGAACCGCAAGGCCTGAGCGACAGAAGCGGCGGTATCCGCGCGAGACGCCTCCCCTATATCGTAAAGGAGGGCGGCCATCCGCTTAAGGGGGTCGGGGGAAACATTTGCCATACGCTTTATAGCGATTTCGTAGAGGGATTCATCCCCGCCTGCCTGTGTTGACTGCAAGGCGGCAAGGACCGGGATGGCCTCGGCCATGACGGGAGCATAGGTATCCAGGACGTCCGCCAGATTGGGGCCTGCAAGCAGGCGCTCCATTTCAATCCGTATACGCTCTGGCGCGATATGCTGGAGGAGGTGGCTTGCTTTCCCCAAGGCACGGCGGGTGGACGGTTCGATCTCAAATCCCAACTCGGAACTGAAGCGTAGCGCACGCAGCACCCTGAGCGCGTCTTCTTCGAAACGCTTTTCCGCTTCGCCCACAGCGCGGATCAGGCGCCCCTCGAGGTCAGCTCTGCCGTCCCAGGGATCGATCAAGCCCTGTTCGGGATGCCAGGCCATGGCATTGATGGTAAAGTCCCTCCTGGCCAGATCGTCTTCAATGGAACCGGTAAACCAGACCTCATCAGGATGGCGGAAGTCCGAGTAACTGCCCTCCTTGCGGAAGGTGGTCACCTCGACCGTCTCTTCCCCCGCGATCACCGTCATGGTCCCGTGGGCCAGGCCGGTTGGAATCGTCCGGTAGGAAGAAAAAACCTCCGCGACTTGCTCAGGAGTGGCGGAGGTGGCCAGGTCATAGTCGTGGGTCGGCCGCTGAAGGATCAGGTCACGCAAATAACCTCCCACGACAAAGCAGGCGAAACCGGAGCCGTTCAGCTGATCAATCAGCCGACGGATGGGGTCGGGAATGAAAAGTGGCTGCTTATCCGGCAGCATCTTCTTTCAGCACCTGCTCACGGTTGAGAGTCGCTCCCACGATGAGAAGAACCGACAAGGCGAGCTGAATCAAGCCCGGCGCTGTCAAACCAAGTGCCAGGGAGGTGATGGCAAAGGCAATCCCCAAGGCAAGCGCAAGGCCGGACTTGGTCGTATCGTCCTTGCGCTTCCAGATCAGGAGACCGCAGGTGAGCTGCAGGACCGAAAACAAGAGCAGGAGCACTCCCACGATGATGCCGGCTCCGCTTATGGCGCGGCCCGCAAGGGTACCGATAGGGTAAGAGCGCCCATCAAGCAAGCTGGCCAGGATCTGGTCGAACCCGCGAAGAAGCGTACCGGCCCACACAGTGAGAGTAATCACGAAGGGGCTGATCAGGATACCCAGGCCGCCGAGTACGACCAGGCCTGCTGAACCGATTGAAATGAAGATGGATCCCTTTGGTTTGATCATGGACTTAACCTCCTCGGGTGCATGATGTCAGTCAGTAGCCGCGTTTAGGCCTTCAGAGCTGATTGCTCCCCGGTGGCAAAACCTGCTGAGCAGGAGGCCCTTGCGGGTAGTATACAGGCGGGGGCAGCGGCCAGCCGCTGGAACGCAATTGCTGTTTATTCAAGATCGCCCCGATCAGGATAAGTCCGGGGAAAACCATGGCCAGGATAGCGGAGATCAAAGCAAGGGATAGCATATACCCGGGGAAAATGAACAGCGACGGCAGGGCGAGCAGGATATAGATGATTCCGATCACCAGCGGAAAGGTCGACCGCAAAAGATCATCCCGCCGGCGCATGCACATGGCCGCAAAAACAATAATCAAGGTGAAATAGACGATGATAATCAATCCGATGATCAGGCCGAAGGACATAAGAAGGGGGGAGAGGTCCACTCCCCATTCCGCCGGGGTTTCAACCAGCGCCCCAAGTAGCTTCAAAATAAGGGAGCCGGCGATGAGCATGAAGAGACCGGACATGATCCCCATGCCCGCGCTGACAATCCACAAGATGGATCCGACCAGGATCCAGACACTGCCTTTCGCTCTTTGCACCATCCCGATCACCTCCTCCAGACATTGTTAGAGAACGACCAACCTGACTTCATCATACAACAGGATCCCTGTCCGGACGGTGCCGGCTGTTTCCGATTTTTAAGAGGGTGAAGCTTCTGTTTACAAGGACAGGAGCCGTCGGGCGTTACCCCCCAGGATGGCTTCCTTGTCCGGGTCGGAAAGACTGCTCCTCTCAAGGTCACCTTGATAGCGTTGGGGGGGAAGAAGAGGAAAATCGCTGCCAAACAGAATTTTGTCAGTCAAATCCAGCGCTTTGACGACATCGTAGACCTGGTGACGGTAAAGGAAGACGGAGGCCGCCGTGTCGTAGTAGACCCGGGCCAGGTCCTGCCTGACCTCTTTCATCGACTCGTAGAAGAAGAGGCCTCCGCCCCAGTGCGCAAGAATGATCTTCAGGTCGGGGAAGTTTTGGGCAAAGCTGACCGCCTGGGCCAGGCTGGTCTTGGTCTTGCCAGCATAATAGTGGCCGACCGGCTCGTTGACGTGAAGCATGACGGGGATGCCCAGTTCTGTGCAGGTGCAGCCCAATACCTTCATCTGATTTGGCGATTCAAGCGTGAAACCCTGGCCTTCAGGGAAGAGTTCGCCAACGCCGTGCAAGCCGCTTTCACAGGTCCGTACAAGCTCTTTTTCCGCTTCCGGATGCTGGGGGAGGAGGGTGGAGAAACCGATCAGCCGGTCGGGATACTCCCTGGCCTTTTCAATCACATAATCGTTGACGTAACGGCAAAGCCCCATGTCCTGAAAGCTAAAACCAAAGATGACGGCCTTGTCGAAGCCATTCTCTTCCATGGCTTCGACAACCTGTTCCGCTGTCGCGAACCGGTTGACGGGACTTTCGCTCAAAAGTTTGAAATAGGGTTCTCTTTGCGCGATCTTCTCCCAGCTGGCGATCAGGTCGGGCGGCGTCACGTGAACATGGCTGTCGATGCGTATCATTTTATCTCTCCTAAAGGGCCTTGACCGGCCTTCTTGTCATACGGTAGCCAATGAAAGCAATCACTGCGTAGAATAGACCAACCCCGCCGTTCCAGAGAAAATTGGCCAAAGTCGTGCCTCGTGCGATAAAGTTGTAATCAATGGGGCTGATCACCAGGGAAAAAAGGCTCATCAGGGCGAATCCCATGGAAAAGTCGTTGAGAACAGGCGATTCGTATTCCGGGTCGGTGATTTTCAACAGGGTCATGCCTGTAATCATGACGCCCGTGTTGACTCCCCAGCTCATGATGGCGCGCTCAAAGGGAAAGTCGCCGCGGAAGGTTTTGCGATAAAGCGGAAGGGTTACGAAATAGGTTCCGACGAAACCGACCACACTCATAATCAAGATGGGTACGATGTAGGCGGAAACAGCCTTGAAAGGCAGGGTCATGATGGCCGCGGTGATGGCAAAATCCGAGAGGGTCCCCGTAATTCTGGCCTTGACTTTGGTATCGATCAGCCAGTTGAGTTTCAATTTCAAGAGGATGAAATTGAGCCCGTACATGATCAAGAGCGCGTAAAACCAGACTGGCAGGTATACGCTGGGCAGCCAGACC
>JAAZGN010000148.1 GCA_012511185.1 Clostridiaceae bacterium | reverse complement strand
CTGCGCGCCTGCGTAGCTCAGCTGGTAGAGCAGCCGCCTTGTAAGCGGCAGGTCGGGAGTTCAAATCTGTCCGCAGGCTCCATGCAACCGCCCTGGACCGAAAGATTCCGGGCGGTTTTTTGATCTCAGGGGTGATGAACCGCCCGCTCACCGCCGACCAGTTTGGGTCTGTACATGAGAGAGGTCACACGTGCCTGACCGATATGGGTGACCGGGAGTCTGACCGGTCGCTGGACGAAGCGGACATGCATGCCGATTTCCGTATCACCAATATCCATTCCAATGGAGGCCCCGATATGTTCCACCATGACGGGATCGTCGAAAGCCGCGTAGGCTGCCATGGAACAGGCGCCGCCGGCATGCAGCTCAGGGATGACATTGACTTCTTCCAGATCATCGCGAAGCATGATCTCCCGTTCAACCACCAGGGCACGGTTGATGTGTTCGCAGCCCTGGACGGCCAGGTGGAGCTTGTGACCGCGGATGACGGGGAGCAGAGCCTCAATAATGACCTCACCCACCTCCAGATTGGATCCTTTCCCGATGGCCTCCCCCATGACTTCGCTGGTGCTGCAGCCGAGGACAAAAAGGTCTCCGGGCCTTGTATAGAGCGCCTCTTTGATCAATTCTTCAGCTGCTGACACAAGGTCACGCCGGATGCGATCCAGTCGCATTGTTTCTGTATCCATTTGACCGTCTCCTTCGCACGTTGTTAGACCGGTTGTTGTGTTTCATCATCGCCCCACAGGAGAAAACCGATGTTGCGCAAGACGAAGCGCGTGGCGATTTCAACGATTTGCTGAACCGGTTCGCGCATCTTCGAGGTAATCCAGTGCTCGATCAGGCCACGTAAACCGTTGATGACAAAAAGATAATAGTATTCAATCTGGTTCACGTCCATCTCCGGTTCGATGGTAGCCATCCGTTCAATCAACACATCATGTCCGGTGGACCAGATTTTTTTGAAAAAGGTGCTGTCCGGGTTGTTGAGGAGCACAACGCTCAGCGCGGTATTGCTCTTGATGAAGTTGAAGACCTCATGGAGCACAGGCATGGTCGGTGCGCCATTTTCGTCGGGTTCAATGTGGAGCAGGCTGTGATCATCGGTCATGCTCAGATGGATGAGTTGCGCGAACTGGAGGTAGATGTTGTTTTCCATCTGTTGGAAGAGATCCCCGATATTCCGGTAATGAAGGTAAAAGGTGGTGCGGCTGACATCCGCTCTTTCGGTTAATTCGGAGATAGTAATCTCAGCAAGAGGTTTTTCGAGCAAGAGCTCGACCAGGCCCTGCTGCAAGGCCAGGGCAGTTCGCCGGCTTCGTCTGTCACCCCCTGAAGACCGGATCACGATTTCCTGTGCGGGGGAGGCAAGCGGCTTATTTTTCTTTTCTGAGGCGGATCCGTCCCGGTTTGTCATACTGCCAACTCCTTTGCAGGCTGGGTAGATTCTGAAATTTTGTGTTTTCTTGTGACAATCGTAACATATTCTTTACAAAGATTCGACATGTGTCGACTAAAAGACAGATGTTGTAAATCCGTTACTTGCAGTCCAATATTCAATGTCTTTATACTTTCCCTAAGCGAGGCCGTGGCATCGGAGTAGACGGCCTTTCCTGCTATAAGGGTGAATATGAACAAAGTTGCGCAACTCATTATCAGATTCAAGGGCGTCATCCTGGCGCTCTTCATTGCATTGTCTGTTGTCAGCGGATACTTCGCCACTCAGGTCAAGACCAACTTTGATCTTTTCTCCTACGTCCCCAAAACTGCCGCCTCAACCATTGCCATAGAGACCATGGCAGACGCCTACGACCAGGACATCCCCAATGCGGAGATCGGTGTACCGGACCTGACGATTTCCCAGGCGCTCGAGGTCAAGGAAAGGATTGCCGCTCTTCCTTATGTCAAAGAGGTCCTCTGGCTTGATGATCAGGTTGACCTGGCTACGCCCATCGACCTGCTCGACCAGAAAGTTGTCGAAGGTTTCTACAAAGACGGTATGGCTCTTTACCACGTAACCGTTGACGAAGAGGCCAAGGCCCAGGACATACTCGGCGAGCTTCAGGAACTTGCAGGCCCTGAAGGGGCCGTCCGCGGCCAGGTGGTGGAGACGGCCAATATGCAAAGCGCCATCACCCTGGAGATCACCCGGATCATCGCCATTGCGGTCCCTGTCGCCTTTCTTATCCTGTTGATCGCGACCAAGTCATGGTTTGAACCCGTTTTGTTCATGGTCGTTATTTTCGTTGGCGTACTCCTCAACATGGGAACCAATATCATCTTTAAGGATGTCTCTTTTATCACCCAGGCAGTCTCCTCCATCTTGCAACTGGCCGTTTCCATGGACTATGCCATCTTCCTCCTGCACCGTTTCAGCGACTTCCGGGAGGAGGGATATCCCATCGAAGAGGCCATGCGCCTTGCCATGGTTAAAAGCCTGGTCCCCATTCTGTCTTCGGCACTTACCACCTTCTTCGGCTTCCTGACGCTTGTCTTCATGCAATTTCGTATCGGCCCCGACATGGGAATTGTCCTGGCCAAGGGAGTTATTCTCAGCCTCTTGAGTGTCTTCCTGCTCTTGCCGGTCCTTGCTGTCTACACTTACAAAATCATCGACAAAACAACGCACAGGACGCTGTTGCCCTCATTCAAAACTTTCAGCCGCCTTGTCATCCGCATCGGCGTCCCGGTCATGATTGTGGCCGCGGTTGTGGCACTTCCGGCTTACATCGGACAACGGTCCAACGATTTCCTCTACGGAGCCACGAGTTTTCCAACCGGGTCGCGGGAGGCGCGCGATAATGAACTCCTGAACGAACATTTTGGTGAGAACATGCAGATGGTGCTGCTGGTTCCCAAAGGACAATGGGCGGTGGAAGAGCAGTTGGCCGGTGACTTGCTCGACCTGCCTGAGATGAAATCGGTGGTCGGCTATGTCACCCAGGTCGGCACGGCCATTCCGCCTGACATTTTACCGGACAGGGTCATTTCATCTTTGGTTTCAGAGCAGTACAGCCGGCTGATCCTGATCGCTGAATCACCTGCGGAGAGTCCTGAGACCTATGAGCTGGCGGAGAAGATCAGGGACATGGCAGACGAGGCTTATCCGCAGGGCGATACACACCTTGCCGGCTCCAACTTCGTGTTGCTGGACCTGAAGACCACCATTAACAAGGACATGATCATCGTCAACGGTCTTGCCATCCTGGCCATCGCTCTGGTCATCATGCTGGCCTTCCGTTCGCTGGCCCTTCCCCTGCTTCTGGTCTTTACCATTGAATTATCCATATGGATCAACTTGGCCATTCCCTATCTGACCGGCACGCCGCTCAACTTTATCGGTTATCTGGTGATCAGTACGGTTCAGCTGGGCGCGACCGTCGACTACGGTATCCTGATGGCCCAGCATTACATGGATCACCGCCAGCTTCTGAACCGCAAAGAGGCTGCAATGAAGACGGTGCAGACCGTAGCCGGTTCCATTATTCCGCCGGCTCTCATCCTGGCTACCGCGGGCTTTACCCTATACGCTGTTTCCAGCATGTCAGTCGTTTCAGAGCTGGGATTGGTATTGGGGAGGGGCGCCCTGATTTCACTTGTCATGGTTCTTTTCCTGCTCCCCAACCTCTTGCGGCTCTTTGACCGCTTCATCGAAAAAACGACATGGAAACTCCAAATGATCCCCGACCGCCATTCCTATCGGCGGACCTCCTCCGCTGAGGAGGCCAAAGCAAGAAACAAAGGCAATCAGCTTTTACAGAGAGGTACACGATGATCAAGACACGTGTGAAAAAAAGAAGGCGGGCAAACCGCAAGAATTGGATGAAATCGTTGATTGGCCTTGTGTTGGTTGCCATTATCTTAGCCGTGATCCCCGGCGCTGTCAGCGCAGACAAGGAAAGTGAACTGGTCATACTCAGTAATGGCAACAGGAGCAAAAGAGAAGTTGTCTACGCCAAACTGGACGCTTCGGGCGCCGTCGACCAGATTTACGTTGTCAATCACTTTCATCCCACGCAGAAAACGAACCTGACCGATTACGGTGATTATGAAAGCGTTGTTCAGCTGACGGGGAGTGTGCCGCCTGTCCTGGAGGGATCCACCATCACCATGGAGGGGGTTGAGGGCCATTATTATTACCAGGGGAACATGAATTCCAACCAGCTTCCCTGGGACTTTATAATCACTTACCGGCTGGACGGTCAGGCCAGGCAGCCCCTGAGCTTGTCCGGTGTGTCCGGCAGGTTGGAAATGGAACTTGGAATCACGCAGAATGAGGCAGTGGATTCTTCCTTCTTTGAGCATTACGCGCTCCAGATCAGTATCCCGGTCGATCCGGACCGGGTCATCATCGAGGAGGCGAGTGAAGGTTTCCTTGTCTCGTCTGCCGGAATTGATCAGCAGCTGAACTACATTATCCTGCCCGGCCAGGAAACGGTAATCAAGCTGGTCATGGATGTCAACGATTTCGCCATGGGCCAGATCACGCTGGCAGGTGTGCTCATGTCTTTTGATATCGACCTTTCGGAAATGGAAGAGGAGCTCGAACCGCTGGATCAGCTTACCGAGGGCATTGCCGGGTTCGCGGAGGGTGCGGGTCAGTTAAAGAGCGGCTACGGCGACTTGCTGGCCGCCTTCAGGCAGATCAAATCGGGCGCAGGGGAATTGGCCGATGGGGGCCGCAAGCTCGAAGAGGGGGTCGGGGAGCTCGAGGAGGGCGCCCGCACCTTGCTCAGTGAAGGAAACAAACTGAAGAAGGGTTCCAAACAGGTTCTCGACGGACTGACCATGATTACCGATAACCTGCCTTCACGCGACTTGGTCGATTCATTTGATCTGCCCGAATTCAGTGAAGCAGATATTGAACGGCTTCACCAGGCGTCTGAATTTATTGAGATGCTGGGCAAGGTTCTTGAAATACTTGGCGGTTACGAAGAGGAAATGGAGAATCTCCGCACTATTTTACAGGAATTGATTGAGTTGATCCGGAGCCTGGATTTACCCGATAGCGTAGTGTTGCCCGATACTCCCGCAGGTTGGGAGGCTTACCTGGAAGAGCGATACGGTTTCTCTGACCCTCTTCCTGACGAGGTCTATCAACAGCTGGCCAACCTGGGTAAGCTTTCCAAACGCTATGGCGATTTCAGGGAATTGATGGAGGTTTTATCTGAACTTCTGGCCAGTCTGCCGGACCTCGATATGTCGGCGACGGAAATGCTGGGGGAAATTGGCAAACTGCTTGACAAGGCAGACGACTTGGTCGGGATGATTGAAACTGCGGGGCCCATGATTGGCCAGATCGGAGATTTGATCGACGGTTTGAATGAGCTTCAAAGGGGTTATGCCGAGCTTCACGGGGGTTTGACCCGTTACATCGATGAAGGTATCGGTGGACTGGCGACGGGCATTGAAGGTACAAATACCGAGCAGGGTCTTTCATCGGGCACATCCGAATACGTTGGTGGTGTCTCCGCACTGAACGACGGTCTGAATCAGTATTACTCCAGCGGCCTGACCCGGTTCGCGGACGGTGTGAATCAGCTTTCGTCCGGTGCTTCACAGATGCGGGACGAAACGGGCGATCTGCGGTCACTTTTCGAGGAAGCCATCCGCGAGAAACTTGACGAGTTTACCAACGAGGGTTTTGAGATAAGTTCTTTCGTATCGGAGCGTAACACGGAAGTATCAAGCGTACAGTTTGTCTTTATGACTGCAGAGATACCGCCTGCAGGGAGCTAGGCCGGATTCGAACATCGATAATTCAGTGGACGGTCAAACAGACAAAAAAGGGACCGGCGCGTCAAACGCCGGTCCTTTTTCTATCCAACGGACTGACGGCTACTTGTATCGTTTCAAAACGGTCACATCGTTATCCTCATCATAGAGTTTCAAGGTATCACCCGCCAGCTCGTAGCGCATGACAGTCTCTTCCTTTTGGCCGAAAAATTCAACCGTGAGGGTCAGCGTATCTCCCGAGGTCTTGTACTTGGTTTTGATCAAATTCATCAGCTCGTACATTCCCTTGAGATCATCGGGAGTATCCTTGGGCGCTTCGAAGGTCAGGGTACCGCCCTTGATATTGAAGATGAGCCCCTCTTCGTAATCACTCCAGCCCTCTGTATCCGTGACAACCCATTTGCCTGAGAAGCCGCCTCCACCACCGGTGAGAATCAAGACCAAGGCAATGGCGATGGCGATGACCACGACACCGGCGACGATGCCGATGATAAGCCCGGTCT
>JAAZGN010000147.1 GCA_012511185.1 Clostridiaceae bacterium | reverse complement strand
TCACAGAAGAGAGTCCGCCTCTTGAGCAGAAAACAGAGGCAACCGACCCGGGATTCATTCTTCCCGACATCACGCCAACCGACCCGCAAAACGGAAAAACCACCCTCACCATCCCGCAGATTGTTGAAAAGGCAAAGCCAGCCGTGGTTGCCATCTACACCGATAGGGTTGTCGACCAGTTTGGAGAGCGCTCTCAAAACATCGTCTCCGGTTCGGGCTTCATCATTTCATCCGACGGTTACGTGGTGACTAACGCGCATGTCATCGAGAATGCCCGGTCCATTCATGTCAACCTGGAAGATGGGCGCGCCTTCGAAACGAAGCTCGTTGGCAGCGATTCCTATGGAGATATCGCCGTACTGAAGATCGATTCAAAGAATCTTCCCTTTGTGGAGCTGGGCGACTCTTCCAAGCTCTTGATCGGGGAATTAGCCATCGCCATCGGAAATCCGACGGGCAGGCTTTCGGGGACGGTCACCTCGGGCATCATCTCCGCTCTTGACCGCGAGTTATCGCAGACTCCTATCGCCCTGATCCAGACGGACGCAGCCTTGAACCCCGGCAACTCGGGAGGCGCACTTCTCAACTCTTATGGTGAGGTAATCGGAATCAACCAGCTGAAAATCATTTTTTCGGATGAGGGCTCAGTTGAGCAGATCCAAGGAATCAGTTTTGCCATCCCAATCAACGCTGCCAAGCCGATCATTGAAAGTATCATCCGGACGGGCAAACACGTGTGGCCCATGATGGGAATCACGGTGTCCACAGTCGAGGAAAGCCTGGCCGCCGACCAGGGGCTCCACTATCCGGGCGTTGTGGTTGTTGCTGTGGAACCCGGCAGCGCGGGTAACAAGGCAGGCCTGAAGACAGGCGACGTCATCACGACATTTGACGGTAAGCAGGTGAGTACCACCAAGCAGCTTGCCGACTACAAGAATGAGCGGGAGGCAGGGGACCGTGTGACCATCACCATCTACCGCGGGTCGCGGGAGATGACAATCGAAATGGTGCTCGGGGCGTCGTCCTGAGTTTTCGGGTAAAGGAGAAGCCATGGATCATATCAAAGCAGTTTTCGCGCCACACTACCACGGCCACGTTCAGGGGAAGCGGGGGAGTCTTGTCATGGGCCCCGAAGAAAATGAATTCGGTCCCTACGACCTGGTCCTTGCCGGATTGAGCGGATGTTTCTACCTGACTTTTCTTGGCATCACGGAGAAAATGCAATTGTCCTACGATCAGGTCATCATTGATATCAAGGGTGAGCACAGAAAAGAACCACCGACCACGCTGGAGCACATCGTCATCGAGATGACCATCAAAGGAGCCAATACGGAAAAAGAAAAGCAGTTCCTGCGCGCGACAGAGATTGCCGGTAAGTACTGCTCGGTTTACCAGACACTCTCCCAAGTCGCGGAGATTGAGACCAAGCTGATACTTCTCCCGTAACTATGCGCGGCAAGGGTTGGATTCAGGAGATTCTCTCTCATTTTGTAATCCTGGCTCTTATGGGCGCGGGTTTACTGTGGCTCCACAAAAAAGCGGAAGAAGTGCCGGTATTCGCGGCTCTCAGATACCTGGATACGGCTTTTGCCGTGGCCTTTGTGATCTACGGGCTCATGATTGTCATTTTCATCTTTCAGCTTTTTTCCAGCGTGAAACTGGAGCGGTTCAGCCCGGGAAATCCGGAAAGCATCAAAAGGCTTGATCGCATCAGGCGTTTTCGTCTGCCGGCGAAATGTCGCCAACTCCAAAACCGCTGGCCTGATTACCGCAACGATTTTCGTGAGCACTTTACCGGACGCAAATGGACGAGAATGGGGGCGCAGCCTTTCGACGCTGTGTTGATACGCAAGCGGATGATTCCTTCTTTTGGCCGGACGCCCTTGGTGGACCGTCTTTTCCTCTTTTATCACCCCATGTTGAATGTAATCATCGTCGATCAGATCCTCAAGGAATGTGAACGCAAAATTGAGGAATTTTTCGGTCAGCACCCCGCCCCGCGCAATCGTGTTATCTTCCTTACCGATATGAAAAACCGCGACGAAATCACATCCGCAGCTGCCGGGATTGTCAACTATCTTGGTACAGCTGGGTACCGGATCAGTCTGTATCCTGTTCTGCTGGACATGAACGCCGGACGCTTTTTCTACCCCCTGGACACGACGCTGATAGTGGGAAGTCACCGCCTCCATTACTGGCGAACCCGCCTGTTATTGCGTGGATGGATCAAAGGTCAGGCAGGCAAATACGTAGTGCGCATGGCTGGCGGGGAATGACATTCATCTCCAATACCTGAACGAGATGACCAGGCGCGCCCGTTGTTACGACGGTGGAGTGCTTTTGACCGTAAGATGACTCATGGAAAGTGGGGCTTGAGATGAAAAAAACTTTTGCGGTGACCGGGATGACCTGCGCCTCCTGTCAGGCGGCGGTCACCCGCTCGGTTGGGAAACTGGACGGCGTCAGCGACGTTAATGTCAATTTGCTGACGGGGACCATGACGGTTGATCTGGATACCAGGCTTCAAACAGAGACAGCTGTGATGGCGGCAGTTGAGAAGGCCGGCTACGGCATCAGTCTGGTCGGGGGGATTGAAGGTTCCAGGAAGGCCGGCCGGCGTGCCGAGCGACAAAAGCTTGTTGAAGAACGTGAGAAAGAGGAGCGCCTGATGCGAAGGCGTCTTATTTCCTCCGCCATTTTGCTCATTCCCCTCATGTGGCTTTCCATGGGGCCCATGTTGGGCTTACCACTTCCCTCTTTTCTCACCGGCCATGAGAATGCCGTTGGCTACGCGCTTTTGCAAATGGTCTTTGCCCTTCCTGTTCTCCTGATTAACGGCTTTTTCTTTACGTCGGGTTTTAAAGGAATGATACATCGTGCGCCCAACATGAACACCTTGATCGCGCTGGGCTCGGCGGCCTCCTTTGTCTTCGGGCTCTTCGCCATTTACAGGATAGGCAACGGATTGGGTATGGGCGATGGCACACTGATTGACCGCTATCTCCATCAGCTCTACTTCGAATCCGCTGCCATGATCCTGGTCCTGATCATGGTCGGTAAGACTCTGGAGGCCAGAGCCAAGGGCAAGACTTCCGAGGCGCTGACCAGTCTCATGGACCTGGTTCCGCAAACAGCCATGGTCATGCGAAACGGGGAACGCCTTGAGATCGACGCGGAGGGTCTGCGGCTCGGCGACCTGGTTGTTTTGCTGCCTGGCGCGCGCGTACCCTGTGACGGTGTCGTCCGCGAGGGTCACAGCTCCATCGACGAGTCGGCTATGACCGGTGAGAGTATCCCGGTCGAAAAAGCGCCGGGCGATCCGGTGACCTCAGCCACCATCAATGGAACGGGGACATTGCTTTTTGAAGCGACCAAGACAGGTGAGGATACGACCCTGTCCCAAATGATTCAACTGATGGAAGAGGCATCCTCCTCCAAAGCCCCGGTCGCCCGCCTGGCAGACCGGGTGGCGGGGGTTTTCGTCCCTGCCGTAATCGCTATCGCCCTCGGCACGCTGGCGATATGGCTCCTGCTTGGCTACCCTGGTGAGCTGGCCTTCTCCATGTCCATTTCTGTTCTTGTCATTTCCTGTCCCTGCGCTCTGGGGCTGGCGACACCGGTCGCCATCATGGTGGCCACGGGTCAGGGCGCCCGCCATGGGATCCTGATCAAATCGGGTGAGGCCCTGGAGGACGCCGGAAGCTTAAGCAGCGTGGTCTTCGACAAGACAGGAACCCTGACGGCAGGTAAGCCGGAAGTGACAGAGATTGTGGCGGCAGAGCGGGGAGAGGAAGCTTTCAGTACACAAGAGGAGCTCCTGAACCTGGCGGCCACCCTGGAGGAACTTTCGGAGCATCCTCTGGCAGGAGCAATACTTAGGGCGGCTGACGCCAAGGATCTGGGAGACCGGATCCCGCTGGAGCACTTCGAAGCAGTTCCCGGCCGCGGTGTCAAAGGCGTCCTGAAAGACGGCCGGTCGGTTTACATCGGCAGCGGCAATTACATGAAAGAGCTGGGCGTCAGGGACCAGGTCCTGGAGGATCAAGCCGATCATCTGGCCGCTGAAGGCCGGACCATTCTTTTTCTGGCACTCGATCATAAGCTCCTGGGGCTGATCGGGGCGACGGACCAGCTGAAACCCGGTAGCGCCGAGGCGGTCGACCGGCTTCACAAGCTGGGTATTCGCGTCATCATGTTGACAGGTGACCGTCAGGCGACAGCCGAAGCCATCGGCCGCGAACTGGGTGGCGTCCAGGTCATCGCCGAGGTACTGCCAACCGACAAGGCTGAGGTCATCAGCCGGCTGCGCCAACAGGGCGAGCGGGTTGCCATGGTGGGTGATGGCATCAATGATGCGCCTGCGCTGGCAGTCGCCGATGTCGGCATCGCCATCGGCGCAGGCAGTGACATCGCCATTGAATCGGCCGACATCGTACTCGTCCGAAATGAATTGAACGACGCCGTGACGGCCATTGAACTGAGCCGCAAGACCCTGCGGACCATCAAGGAAAATCTCTTCTGGGCTTTTTTCTACAATGTGATCGCCATCCCGGTCGCGGCCGGTGTTTTCTATGTCCCCTACGGCCTCAAGCTGACCCCCATGATCGGAGCCCTTGCCATGAGTTTCAGTTCCATCTTCGTGGTACTGAACGCCTTGCGACTCAGGAGCTTCAAACCCGGAAAAGAAGGCAGGCGCAAGAAATTGATTCAGGAAACATCATCCCTTCGCGTGGATGATTTGATTACAGCGGGGATCACGGACAGGGCCTGTCCGGTCATCCCTGATCTGGAAGGGGAGGAAGAAACCATGGACATGGAAATGGTTCTTGAAGTTGAGGGCATGACCTGCGGCCATTGTACGGCCCGTGTGGAAAAAGCCCTGAAAGCAATACCCGGTGTGAGCAACGCCCACGCTGAACTGCAAACAAAACGCGTGACGGTTGAAACGAACGGCAATGTCAGTCTTGAAGCTGTCACACAAGCGATTACCGACGAAGGTTACCAGGTCGTCGGATAAGAAATGAACATCGTGAGGTAAAAAAATGAACAAGCACAAAAACCTCGGAAGACTGGCGACCCTGATTTCGATCGTCAGATGGATCGGCCTGATTGTCATGGTCGGCGGCGCAGCTTACGTCCTGATTGCCAGAGACATTATCCTTCGGCAGTACAGCGACGCATTTGCTGTCAGCACCCTCATGATTGTGCTGGCCCTCGTGGCCGTCATCGTGGTTGCCTTCCTTATCTGGGTGGCTACCGAGGTGGTGGTTCAGGTACTGCGACACTTCATGCGGATGGAAATGCTTGCCCTCCACGGGCCCTCCGCCTTTAGCAAGCCGCAACCCTATCAGGTTCCCGCATACGGGCAGGTGCCGCCTCAGGCCACGCCTCCGCCGGACTACTACGTCCAGCCGGATCAGGTGCCTCCCAATGCGACGGAAGGGGTCTAGTTAAGCGAAGGACGGGCGCCTTTACTGGCGCCCGCTTATTCACCGATGATCTTGACCAGAACTCTCTTGGGTCTTTTGCCATCAAACTCGCCGTAGAAGATCTGCTCCCAGGTTCCAAAATCCAGTTGCCCCTTTGTGATTGCAACAACCACTTCCCTGCCCATGACGCTTCGCTTCAAATGGGCATCGGCATTGTCTTCATAACCATTGTGACGGTACTGCTCGTAAGGTTTTTCGGGAGCCAGTTTTTCCAGAAAAACCTCAAAATCGCTGAGCAATCCCGACTCGTCATCGTTGATGAAAACACTGGCGGTAATGTGCATGGGGTTGCAAAGAAGCAAACCCTCCTGAATCCCGCTTTCAGCCAGGCACCTCTTTACCTCGGGCGTAATATTGATGAAGGCCCGCCGTGTTCGGGTGTTGAATGTCAATTCTTTGCGATAAGATTTCATAGGTCCTCCCAAACAGCTTACATTGTCATTTATCTCATTTATCTTGGTCATGATAGCATCAATTTTTCGTTTGACAGTAATGGCCGGGTTGTGTAAACTAGGGCACGGCCCGGGTGATTGGCTCAGTTGGTTAGAGTACCTGCGTGACATGCAGGGGGTCACTGGTTCAAGTCCAGTATCACCCACCAGATAAGCCCTGCAACAGAGATGTCGCGGGGCTTTTACTTTTCAATCCTATATTACTAGCTGTAATATCCTTCTGTCGGGCGAAAACCATAGTCCAGGATTCCATCATCGAAAACGCCATCCTTAAAAGTGCCTTACAGAGTAGGTGTTGGTCATGGAGAAGCTTCTATATCGCTGCCGCTGAGAGTGAAAATTAAGATGTTCTTATCTGTGCTGAAGGAAACTATTTTTAAAACAAGCCCTGCGTCCGCATGAATCATTTCATTTTTGTCGGTAAGTTCAGACCAGCCATAATGGTTTCTTGATGCTTTCAACAAGTCATACAGATCGGATAGAGACATATCTTCGGCGGTCGCGGTAAAACCATTTTCTGTTTCGATTACCGTGTGTTTTGCCTGGACAGCAGCCAGTATCCGTTTAATAGGTTCCGGGAGCGGATCAGGCCAAGGGGGGAGCGCAACTGCATCAATCTTGAATTGGCCAACAATAACAGCGGCAAGACCTTTTTCAGCCTGAAAGCTAAGCGTTACAAACCATGCGTCTTTTTTATAAAACCGCTGGCCATTATTTTCACCATCAAAAAGATAGCCGGAGGCAATCAACAGTTTTTCATATTCTGCTATTTGCGCCGCGGTTACCTCCTCAAAAATAAGCATGGAAGCGCTGTCTGTATCGGGAATGGTACGCTTCTCAGACGATATAAATCTCCCAAAGCAAAAAACCGGAGTCGCATAAGACAGATAAGGAGGCAGTACGTCCGGCCATTCGGCTTTGTCAAGATTTTTTGTGAAATCCAAAGACAGTTGTTTCGTTTCCGTCGAATAAGAAATATCCAGGCTTGTTGAGCCTTTGAAAACAGAATTATTTTTAAGAAACCACCGCTCTTTCGAAAGTACGTCCATGAAGTCCAGGACCCGGTTGAGCGACAGATCCGGATATTCAGCAGACAAAGCAAGCGTATTGTTCTTACTTTCAAAGAGCCGGTTGCTGTTTTTCGTTTCCGGAGGAAGTTGCAAATCACCTAGAATGCTTGATTCGTCAAGCTGTGTGCTCTCTTTATGAGCCGTTTCAGTTGAGGTCGAAGTTGTGGGGTTGGGGGGAACTATTGAGCATGCCGAAAGAAATAATAACAGGATAATTGTCAGAATTAGATGCCCCAAGCGGTGAAAATTCATCATTACACCTCCATTTATTCTGATTTATATGGTGCTCAGCTGCTGTTTGAAATTTGTCTACGCTTTTATTGCATGTGTTGCGCCGTCCGGCACCAAGGCCACACTGGCCTTAGCCTGCAAGTATGGGCTTGAAAAAGCCGGTGTCCCAAGGTGCCGGCTTTCTTCACGGATCAGTCGATTTATTTGTATCGTTTCAGATACATCACGCTACATTCGGACTCACTAATGTCCTCGTAGAGGGTCAGGGAATCGCCCTCCAGCTCATAGCGCATGAGGTACTCTTTTTTGTCACCCGATGGGTCCTCTATAAGGGTGAGCTCACCCTCGGTTACCTTGTATCTCCAAACAGCTATTTCCAAGATTGCCACGACATCTTTGATGTAATCCGGGGCGTCTTCTGAGGCCTCGTACCTCAATATTCCCTCTGCACCGAAGTAGAAAACCATTCCCGGATCAAACTTGGTCAAACCCTCCCAGTCAACCTAAATTCCCGCCTTCCGTGTAGCTAAGAATTCCT
>JAAZGN010000266.1 GCA_012511185.1 Clostridiaceae bacterium | reverse complement strand
TTTACAATGGTTCTAGTTATATATGTATATTAAACTCTAGTGGTAACCTACCTACAAACACAACCTACTGGAACTTAATGGCACAACAGGGTTCTGCGGGAACAGGTAGTGGGGACGTTAGTGGACCTAATAGTAGCACGGATGGCACACTTGCAAGGTTTGATGGAATAACTGGTAAGTTGATAAAAGGTTCTTTAGTTACAGTCAGTGATGATGGAAGTATCAATATCCCCTCAGGGGAGCAGTATTTAGTTGGTGGAAGTCCAGTTCAAGGCTATAGTGATAAAGAGGCACAGGACGCTGTAGGGGGCATTTTAGAGGATACCGCTACCGTTGGGCTTACCTATGATGACACAGAGCCTAGTATAACTGCGGATGTTAAGGGTAACAGTATAGACAATTCTAAACTCTTTGAAATGGCAAGTAAAACCTATAAAGGGAGGACTGCGACTGGTACAGGGGCGGTGGAGGACGTTCCGATCGCTACCTTGAAAACTGATTTAGGTTTAGTTAAGTCTGATGTGGGGCTTAGCAATGTTGACGACCTACAGCAAATGCCCAAAAGTTATCTTGACACAGACGCAACTTTAGCGGCAAATAGTGACGAAAAAGTACCTTCTCAAAAAGCGGTTAAAACTTATGCCGACAGTAAAGGGTATGCTTGGAAAGGTGCTTGGGCGAGTTCCACAGCCTATTCAGAAAACGACACCATTGAACACAACGGTAGTGGATATGTATGTACAGGTGCTCATACTTCAGGAGCTTCAACCGAGCCAGGTGTAGGTGCTTCTTGGGCAACTAACTGGGACCTGTTTGTAGAAGGAATGCCAGAGCCGAACATAACAACAGCAACAACGACAAACTTAACTGGTGTAATAACTGGGAATGGGAGTATTTTGGCGGCAAAGACGAACCCGACTGGTGATTTTGTAGGAACAACAGACACACAGACACTGACTAATAAGACACTGACAAATCCAACAATTAACTTTACAGATAAAGCAGTTACACAAACTGTGAAGTGTAGGGTGTATATGGCAGCAGGACAGAGTAACTTGACAGACAATACTTACAACATAATAGCACTTGACACCGAAACTTATGATACAGGCTCAGATTTCAATACAGGCACCTATACTTATACTGCTCCAGTAAGTGGTTATTATTATATTTCGGCTAGGACAGAAACTACCAGTGCTTCTACGCCAGCAGACAAGAGGTTTGTTATGGCTGTATACAAAAATTCAGCTGGTATGTTGTATGATGTTAGACATAGTGCATTAGCAAGTAATAGTATATCTTTTCACATATCAAGTGTAGAGTATTTAGCAGCTAATGATACCTTAGATTTGAGGTTCCGTCCTAACGGTATTGGTGGAAACACTTTGGATATAGTAGGTACCACAACAGGAACTTGGATGTCAGTTCACCTACTTAGTATCTAAATTCTATAATTAAGACATAATGGCACAAGCGACATTAAAACAAAGACAAATAGCAGGAGGACTAGACGGCTGGATTCCAGCAGAGGAAACTTGGACTTATGCGAGTGCAGATGGTGCTACTTTAATACAAGCAACCTGTGCCTACCTTTAACTTAACCCTTTAGTACAATGAGAATAACAAGAGGACACACAATATCATTTATAGTAGGAGTTCT
>JAAZGN010000146.1 GCA_012511185.1 Clostridiaceae bacterium | reverse complement strand
GCCCTGGCCTTCATCGCCTTTAGCGTGGGTGAGCACTTTGAGCTTTCCAAGCTGAAGAAAAATGGCGGCAAGTCGGCCGTCATCACAGTTTTTGAGGCCATGACGGCTTCGCTTTTTGTCTTTATCCTGACCTACCTGATTCTGGATCTCGATTTTGCCTTCTCCATTGTCCTGGCGGCCCTGGCTGCAACTACGGCTCCCGCCTCCACCATGATGACCATCCGCCAGACAAAAGCTGAAGGTGATTACGTCGATACCCTCCTGCAAGTGGTCGCCATGGACGATGTGGCAGGGCTGGCCGCCTACAGTATTGCCATTGCGGCAGCTTCCTCCACGTTGACCGGATCATCAGGAGGCGGCACCTTCCAGGTGGTCTTCCTCCCCTTGCTGATCAACCTTCTGTTGATCGTTCTGGGAGCAGGATTTGCCTGGCTCCTCAAGTTGATGACGCCGACAAGCCGGACGGCTGACAACCGCCTGATCATCGCCGTTGCCATCCTGCTTCTTTTTTCGGGCGTCAGCGCCATCTTTGAAGTTTCACCACTTCTCGGCTGCATGACCATGGGCATGGTGTTCGCAAACATTGAAGGGCACGAGAAGCTGTTTAAACAGCTCAACTACTTCAATCCTCCCATCCTCCTGTTGTTTTTCGTACGATCGGGACTGACCTTCGACTTGAGGGCGCTGCTATCTTCAAAGACGGTCGGATCAACCCCGCTCGCCCTGGCCGGCGCTCTCTACTTCTTTGTCCGCCTGATCGGAAAATACATTGGAGCCTACCTGGGCAGTGCGGTGATGGGAAAATCAAAAGAGATGAGATGCTATCTGGGTTTGGCCTTGGCCCCGCAGGCAGGCGTAGCCATTGGCCTGGCTGCTTTGTGTGCCCGCCAGCTCGGACCCGAGGCAGGTGGCACCCTCCAAACCAATATTCTGGCATCCAGTGTGCTTTATGAATTGATCGGTCCCGCCAGCGCGAAGCTTGGCCTCTTCTTGTCCAGATCCTATGATCCCCGCGAGCAGGAACGAGCAGGTTCCTGATCCGTTCGCTTACACCTGATCCGTGACGATATGTAACACAAATGACTTGCAAATCTCACTTAAAACCTTTCATTTTTTATCTTATTACGATACGGTCGTAAGTAGATTTACAAACAAAACTATCTGAAAGTTTGACGCGCTCTCCGTGTCTGGTTGATATGAGGAAAATTACAAAGCTCTCGATACTCCTGCTCATTTTGGTTTCCGTTATCACCGGATGCAGGGCTGTTTTAAGTGACGATCGTCCCTTTACCGGCATTTCCGGTGAGTCTCAAGTAAAGACGACAAGCGCTACTACAGGCGACAGCATGATCTGCGGCGAATGCGCCGGTGAAGAAAAAGAGGGGGCGTGTGAACACAAGATATCCACGCCGGTTCCTGCCGCGTCCCTTCCCTGCGGTGAACCCGAAGAGTTCTTGACCATACGTCCAAAAAAGACCGGCCGGACAAAGACAACCGAACCGCCAGTGACAACCACTGCACCAAAAACTACTCAATCCAAAGTCAGTCAAACGGCGCCGGCGACAAGCCAGGTTAAGACAACAACCAAAGCGGCTGAAAAAACTGCGACTGGGTCAGCGGCCAAGGAGCCGGCAGGTTTCTATAATGAATCTTATGAACAAAGGGTTGTGACACTGGTAAATAAGGAGCGCGCCGCAGTGGGCCTTCCGCCGCTCCACATGAACAACTCACTTTGGGATTCCGCCAGGGTACGGGCGAAAGAGATAACCCGCGTCTGGGGGCATAAGAGCCCCGACGGTAAACGGTTCACCACTGCAATTAAGATCAGTTGCTGTGGAGCCGGTGAAAATATTGCCGCAGGGCAATCAAAGCCGGAAAGTGTGGTCAGCTCCTGGATGGCCTCGCCCAGCCACCGGGACAACATCCTGAACCCGGACTATAAGTTGATCGGTGTCGGCTGTTACTACGATTATTCGTGTCAGTACAAGACTTACTGGAGTCAGCTGTTCGTGACCCCCTGATCCCCTAATCCGTTTTTACCAATTTACCGAACAGGATGAAGCGCGCGTTCTGGAAACTGTAGGTGCAGGTAACAAGGGCCAAAATACGGTCGGATAAAGAAACCGTTTCCGAACTGGTAAAGGTCGACCGGCCCTCCAGCTCGCGGATATAATCAAGAAAGTCATCATCACCGGAAAAAGAAAGACGAAGATCACCGGAAGTACCGGAAACGGTGACCCCGGCAAAGAGCCTGACGTCATAGGTAGCCGCGGGGGTATAAAGTGTCATGACCGGATGGGCCTCGTAATAAGCCTGGTCAACAAAGCCGGCGATGGAGGTCAGCATGGATTTGTCCCGCATGTTGTGTCCGTAGATGGCGGAAACCCGGTTCTCGAAGGAGCGGTTGCGGAAATCTAAAAACAGGGTGCCCAGCCTGTTGGATTCGCCTGTAAAAAGGTGATCCAAGTAATAGGCATTGTCGACACCCTGGACGACAGGATAGTCAATCACGGTCCCCTCAGAGGAAAGCCAGGCAACAATGTCACCGTTGATTTCCCTCAAAGACTCGAAATCGATGGCGGACACATAGACCGCCTGGTCTGACGGCGGTGGTTTTTCTGCAGACCGTGCTATTTGGCGCAGAGATTGGTAGCGGTCATTACCCGTCTCATATTCTCTGTGTTGCCGGACTATGTAGTAGCCGGAGACAAGGATACCCGCCAGGCAACAGGCCATGAGCAAGCGAATGATTGCCAGACTTTTTTTTACCTTGCTGCCTGCTGATTTTTGCCTTTCCCTGTCCATGCCCCCTCCTATAAAAGAGCCGGTCCGAACAAGCTGTCCGGACCGGCCTCCTGTGACATGAAGTCATTTTACCTTATTGCGTATTTCTTTGGCGGCGCAGGTAAAAATCTGCGGTGACCAGGCCAAGCAGCAGGATGATCGAAGTCACAAAGACTGCCAACCAGGTATTGTTGCTTGTATCACCCGTTTTCGGAATGTCCTCGTCACTTTCCAGCGCCCTGTTATTGGTGTTGGTGAACTGGGCTGATTTCTCGAAGTCATCCACCTTAAAGGAACCGGTATCACCGATGACGGTTGTGATGTAATCGTCCTTATCCGCCTCATGTTCTACGACTTTATAAGTCGAACCGATCGGCAGACCCTGGATTACGATACTCTCTCCGTCCGCCAGCCTGACGGTTCCGCCGCTTTCGCTCGCACCGTCCGCGACTCCTGTGCACTTGTAAGCGAACTTTC
>JAAZGN010000145.1 GCA_012511185.1 Clostridiaceae bacterium | reverse complement strand
ACCAATGCCTGGATCAACCAAAGGGGCCAGCTACCACAGGTAGGTGAATGATCCGTTAGAAGATGAGGCAGAAAGGTGAAAAAGGTAAAGAGGGCAAGTTCCCGGTCGGGGAGCTGCCGGGTCCGGAGGTCGCGCCAAGCCAGGAGCAGGGCGAGCAGGACAGAGGCGACGGGGCAAAGCTGGCTTGAGAGGAAGCGGGTCATGGTACAGACCATGGTGATGGCCGGACAAGTACGATGAGGTGGCTGACCGCGCCTTAATCCGCCGATAGCTGCCCTTGATGACGGTTTTCGGGCATAAGAAAGGGGCCGCCGTTAAGGCAGCCCCCTCAAATGTTGCAGTTTGGTTGATCAGTCGAGATACTTGGCCATTTCCTCACGGAATTTTTCAAGATTTTCTTTGGAAACCAGTTCAGTTCCCGTATCGATTTCCTGGGGAATCTCTTCGCCCTGGATTACTTTGACCAGGTTTTCGACGCCGTATTCACCCATTTTACCGGGGTACTGGGCGACGGTGAGCAGGAACTCACCCGAGTCAACCAGGTCCAGCGCGGCGCTGACCGCGTCGAAGCCGATGATTTGAATCTGGTCTTCCAGTTTCGCTTCCTGGACAGCGCGCAGGGCGCCAATGCCCATGTTGTCGTTGCTGCAGAAGAAAAGCTGAAGATCCGGATGTGCCTGAATGATGTTCTGAGCGGCAGTGTAGCCCTGGTCAACTTCCCAGTTGGCCGTCTGCCCAGCGACGATCTCCGCCACATCACCCGCGCCGTCAATGAAGCCGTTGCGCCTGTCTGCCGCGTTCTTATGGCCTTCGATACCGGTCAGAATTGCAGTTTTCGTTCCTTTTTCGAAGTTTTCAGCGACGTATTTGCCGGCCAGTTTAGCGCCTTCATAGTTGTTGGTCCCGTAGAAGGGAACTTCCATACCGGAGTCTGCGATCACCTGCGCGTTGATGGCGGTGTCCAGATTGATGACCGGGATATTCTTTTCCTTGGCCTTTTTCAGCGCTGCCAAGAGGCCCTCGGGGGCGCTCGGCACGATGATCAGACCATCCACGTTATTCTCGATGAAGTTCTCGATGATCTGCAGCTGGGCGTCCGCACTCGCGTGCTGATCCCCGGCTTGAACGTCGATGTTGACTCCAAGTTCTTTGGCCTTGAGTTTCGCTCCGTTAGCCACTGCGACGTGGAATTCATTGTTGAGCGTCATGCCGACAAAACCAATGGTGATTTCCTTGTCCTTGGGCTTGCTGGGTCCGCATCCGCTCATAACGAGTGCCGCGACAAGCACCAGACCCAGGACGAAAAGCAATCTCTTTTTCATAGTTACCTCCTGATTACCTTCATTCTTTACGTTCTTTTATCTTATCCAGGTAAACGGCTCCTGCAACAGCCATACCTGTGATAATACTTTGGAAGTGGACGGGGACATTGAGGATCTGAAGCCCCGTGGTCAGCATGCCGAGGATGATGGCGCCGATAAAGGTGTTGCCCAGTTTACCCTTGCCTCCGCTCATGGCCGTTCCGCCGATGACGGTGGCGGCGATGGCGTTCATCTCGTAGCTGATGCCGGCGTTGGGGTCGGCGTAGGTCAGGCGTGACAGCAGCATGACGCCCCCGAAGGCGGCGAAGAAACCGGCCAGGGCATAGGTGATCAGTTCAATTTTCTGAACCTTGACCCCGGAGAGCTTGGCTGCCTCGCGATTGCCGCCGACCGCGTAGATGTAACGGCCAAAACGGGTTTTGGACATGACCGTGATCATCACGAAGTAGGTGATGAAGACATAGAAGATGGAGATGGGAATCCCGAAGAATTCAGTCCCCATGATCCGGGTCAATGATT
>JAAZGN010000144.1 GCA_012511185.1 Clostridiaceae bacterium | reverse complement strand
GAATAAAGGCGCAAGGGGTAGTCCCGCGGGTCCCTGTCCTGCGGCGCATCCTGGTGAAGTACCCGAAATTTGGCGTCCCCGTATTCCTGGGTAATAGAAGTGCAGATGGAAGGGAAGAGGCGGGAAGCGGCTTCCACCACAATGGAGATGGTGGTTTCTACTTGTTGCCTGCGCTCTTGCCGAGTTGATTCGAGCTTGGGTGTGAGCCGGAGCAACTGCCGGGCATAGTCATATACCAGGCGGCGGTTTTCGTTCACCCGGATCCCCCTGCCTGTGCGATCCAGGAGTTGGAGCCCCCATTCCTTTTCCAGGGCGCGCACGGCGCGGGTCACCGCGGGCTGGGGGATACCCAGATGGTTGCTGGCGCGGGTGATGCTGCCGAACTCGACCACATGCCGAAAGAGATTGAGCTGGTGAAAGGTCATGGCCGCCCCCTTTATCCCTGGCTTGTTAAGGATACTATAAATTCGGACCCGGAATGTCAACTATATATAAATACAGTTGACAATCCGGGACCAGCTTCCCATAATGACCGGGAAACAGGCGGAGGATCATGCATGCGCACAGCAGCCAGTGCACTGAAAATCCTGAGGGAAAAAGAAGGCCCGGTTTCGGGCGCCAGGATGGCGTCCCGGCTGGGGTTGACCCGGGCTGCTGTCTGGAAGGCTGTTCATATGCTGCGCGAAGAGGGCTATGAGATCGAGGGCGTTTCAAACCGTGGCTACACCCTGACCGGTGAAACGGACCGGCTTTCCGCTTCAGGAATTGAGAGCTCGCTCTCCTCTATGTGGAGCGGGATGACTGTCCGGATCTGCGAAAAGCTGACCTCGACCAGCACCCTGGCCCGGCAGAGGGCTGATACGGAAAAGCAACTGCTCATTGCCGCCAACGCGCAGACGGCGGGGCGGGGCAGGAGGGGCCGGGATTTCTATTCACCCCCCGGCGCCGGTCTTTATTTCTCACTTGCCATGGAATGGGGGAGAGAAGAAGCCCCTGTTTTGGTGACCACTATGGCGGCTGTCGCGACTGCCCTGGTCCTGGAGCGTGAATTCGGTGTGGCGGTGGGCATCAAGTGGGTCAACGATCTTTATCTGCATGACAGGAAGATCTGCGGCATCCTGACGGAAGCTGTCACCGGCCTGGAGTCGGGGGTGACGGCCTCCCTTGTGATCGGCATCGGCATTAACCTCATGGAGCCCGCGGGCGGCTATCCTGCACCAATCCGCCGGATCGCGGGGGCCCTGGTCAGGCAGGGCACAAGGATCGACAGGAACCGCCTCATCTCCCTGATCGTCAACGACCTGGGCAGCCTGATCGGACGGCTGCCGGACCGCGGTTATCTGGACCGCTACCGTGAGCGCTGCTTTATTCTGGGCCGCAAGGTCAGGCTCGATACAGGCCAAACCATCGTCCCCCACGCCATTTCGGACGAGGGGGCATTGCTTTACCGGGACGGCAATGCTATCCGGTCCCTTCAAACGGGCGAGGTCTCCATCCTCTTATGACAAGCCGTTGACCCGAGTCTGTGAAAGTTTGTCACTTTCAAGTATCCTGAACTTAAAGATCAGAGTTGCACCAGGAGCTTACCCATTTCTTATGGATGGGGATGAGATCAAGCGATTCAAAGAACGCGTGCAATTCCTTTTCCCGGTCGGAACACGAAGTGTCTTCGATCAAGAGGAGGCGGTAAGGTGAGGCGGCATTATTTGCTGGGCGACTAGAGGACTGGAAGTATGAATTGTGGACTAAAATTTCAGCGAAAGGTGGAAGACAAGTGGTAGAACTAAACGGAAAAGTAGTTATTATTACTGGCGCAGCAATGGGAATGGGTGCAGCAACCGCGGAATTGATGGCAAAAGCGGGCGGTAAAGTCGTCATCGCCGATATGAATGAAGAGGTGGGCCGTCAGCAGACTGAGAAGATCAACGCAGCCGGAGGTACAGCAGCTTTTGTCAAGGTTGATGTATCCGACGAGAAAGCCGTAGAGGCTATGGTCCAATTTGCAGTCGACACGTTCGGGCGTCTGGATGGGGCGGTCAATAATGCAGCCCGTATCCCGGACGACAAACCCCTGGCGGAATTGGATGAAAACGTATGGGATCACCTGTTGGCCGTAGACCTGAAAGGCGTGGCCCTGTGCCTTAAATACGAGATCAGGCAGATGCTCAAGCAGGGCGGCGGAGGCTCCATCGTCAACACTTCATCGGTCAGCGGCATCCGGCCCCAGCCGGCCAATCCAGCCTATGTGGCCGCCAAACACGGCGTCATCGGCTTGACCAGGCAAGCGGCCATGGATTATTCGCCCTCGGGCATCCGCGTCAATTCAGTGGCCCCGGGAGCCATCGACACTCCCATGCTGCAGGAAGCCCTGATCAAATTTGGCCTGGATCCGGTAACTTACCCCAAACAACTGAGCATGCTGGGACGCTTTGCCCAAGCCAGCGAAGTTGCAGAAGGCAACTTATGGCTGATTTCAGATTTATCCTCCTATGTAACCGGTACGGTTCTCAGTATCGACGGAGGCTACACAGCCATGTAGATGGTTTTCCTTGTAGAAATACTACAAACAGACCATATACGTGGGGCTGTCTCAAAATGAGATGGCCCCTTTTTCGTGCGTAAAAACAGAAGGACGGACTCCGAAGCGCCCGCTGATCCCGCAAAATTATTCTATGAACAAGACAAATTACACCGCGAATAGAGCAGGAGTGGGCGCTTTATTCAACTGTGTCTTCCCATTGAAACTGATGTATTGATCCCCGTGGACGATTCGGTCCGGTTGAATCGTTCCATTCAGGCCGAGGGCGTGTTTGGGGTCATTTTCGAAGATTTGTCATCACCGGAATTGCATTCACATCAAAAGATTGCGTCGCAGGAGCCCTTATCTCTTGTCCTGGTCTGCCGGAAGGGACGCTTTTTACTGGATGTCTTTTTTGCCGCTCGCGATGCCCAGCGCGACATTTTCAGGTGTCAGCGGCAGGTGGTAGAAGTTGATGCCCAAAGCGTCGTAGAGCGCGTTTCCGATGGCTGACGGGATGGAGATCATGGTGTGTTCCGCCACGCCCCGGGCACCGTAGGGCCCGTTGAGCTGCGGGTTCTCGATGTAGATGGGGACCACCTCAAGCGGCATGTCTTTCATGGTCGGGATCTTATTGTCGGTGAAGGAGGGATTCAGGAGCACATTGTCATCGTTGAATTTGTAGCCCTCTAAAATGGCCGAACCGATTCCCTGCATGACGCCGCCAACGACCTGGCCATAGACCATCCGCTCGTTGATGACCTGTCCCAGGTCAAAAGCCGAAGCCACTTTCAGGACGGTGATGGCTCCCGATTCCACATCGACTTCGATGTCTACGGCGCCGATCATGATCTTGACATGGCCGTCGCCTGCCATCTGCATGATGACGGAGGTCGCCGTGTTGGGCGGCATGGCGGGCGCCTTTTGGATCATGGCGAAGCCCTTGCCGCGGACCTTGCCGGTCTCCCACTCGCGGTCTTCTTCGCTCTTGCGGCCCGTCCAGCCGATTTCCCTGACCACAGCCGACAGGCAGTCAGCAGGGCAGCTGGTGCTGCGGGTCATGCGCTCGCCGGTGACCGTGGTCGCGCCGGGGCGCAGGATGTTCTTCATGCGGAACTCGTCGGGATCGATGCCCAGCTTCTGGGACAGGATGTCCATCTGGCGTTCGACCGTCCACAGGGTTTCCAGG
>JAAZGN010000252.1 GCA_012511185.1 Clostridiaceae bacterium | reverse complement strand
GAACATGGAGAGACATTTGTTTTAGAAGATGGTTTTGAAACAGACATGGATATTGGGACGTATGAGAGATTTACCAATCAATCTTTTGCAAGACCTAACTCTATGACATTAGGAGCAATCCTTGAGAGTGTAATTAAGAAGGAGAGAGCACTTGAGTATAATGGAAGGTGGGTGAGTCTTGATCATCATGTTCCTGAGAATGTTGTTCAGTGGATTGAAGAGGTGGCAAAGAAAGACAAAGCAGAAATTACTATAATAGAGATAGGAGGTACTGTTGGAGAGATATCAAATGGATTGATGTTAACTGCAAACAAAATAATGAAATTAAAAAATCCTAAAGACGTACTACATATACATGTAACATATCTTCCAACCCCCCCTATGTTAGGAGAGATGAAAACAAAAACCGCTCAAATATCAGTACAACTACTTAATAGTCATGCAATTCATCCAGATTTCATAATAGCTAGGTCAGAGTATCCTTTAGATGAGGAGAGGATTGAGAAGCTTAGTAAATACTGTTTCTTACCAAAAGAGAATATAGTGTCAGCTCCTGACGAAAAAGTCATATATGATATTCCTTTAAATTTTGACAAAGAAAATGTTGCCCAAAAAATACTTGCATCTTTAGGGTTAAAAGGAAAGGATACCTCTCTTGTTTCTACTTGGAGAAAGAAAGTTTCAAAACTTAAAAACCCAAAAGGAGAAGTAAATATTGCAATTGTAGCTAAGGATTTTAAAAGTGGAAATTTTGATGTAAAGGATTCATACGCATCTGTATTGGAAGCTATAAATCATGCATGTTGGGAATTCTCATTGAAAGCAAATATCCATTGGATTATGGCAGATGGTCTTAAGAGTGGTAAGAAAGAATTATTAAAGAAACTATCAGGAATGGATGGTATCTTGATTCCACAGAACTGGGGTTCTGATGGCTCTGAAGGAAAGATAAAAGCAATACAGTATGCTAGAGAAAACAAAATCCCCTTTTTAGGTCTATGTTATGGAATGCAGATGGCAACTGTAGAGTATGCAAGGAATGTTTTAAAGATAGAGGGTGCTAATTCTCAGGAGGTAGATCCAAAATCGAAGAATCAGATAATTCATCTAGGAGAGAAACAGGAGAAACCTGTCAAAGGAGGAAAATATGAAGGAGATATTAGATTAGGTGCATGGCCCTGTAAGATAGAGAAGAATTCATTGATCTACAAACTGTACAAGAAATATGGAAACAGCCTTTTTAGCTCTCTACCTGTGGTAGATGAAAGACATAGGCATAGGTATGAGTTTAATAATAAATATAGAGAGTTATTTGAGAAATCTGATTTAAAGTTGGTAGGAAAAAGTCCCTCTGGAATACTAGTAGAAGCAGTAGAGCTTTCTCAAAAAGTACATCCTTTTTTTGTGGGAATTCAATATCATCCTGAATTAAAGAGTCGATTTCTAAGACCTCACCCTCTCTTTATGGGATTTGTTCTTGCATGTCAGAAATCTAAGTAAAAAATCTGTTTTACTTTTTTGTATAGAATTTAGCATCTACTACAACTGCTCTGTCTTCGGTTAACATTACTGGGTTAAAGTCCATACTAATAATTTCAGGATATGTTACTAAGAGATATTGTATATTCATAATGAGATCCATTAATTGTTCTCTTGCTAGTTTAGGTTTCCCTCTATATCCATCTATTATCATAGAGACTTTTGTTTTAGAAAGAATAGCGTCTATCTTATCTCTATTCTCTGGAACAAGTATATGCCTAATATCTTTGTAGCCCTCTGTATATATACCTCCTTGCCCTATTGCTAAAAGATGACCGAAACCAAGTCCATCCTTTTCGTATATATCGACACCACCCTCTCTATTGGCTCCTATGAAGAATTCCAGTTTGCCCTCTATCATTTCCTGAATTAAAACTTTTGGAGCTACATTGCCTGTTTTTTTTGTTATTGTATTCCTTAATTCATTATACTTCTCCTCAAACTCACTAATAGTCCTTATATCAAGATAGAGGCCTTGATAATCTGTCTTGTGTGCCAAATCATTAGAGGTAGCTTTTATAGCAACAGGGAAAATGGTAGATGCAAATTCTATCCCTGTTTCTAAACTACTAACAACCATCTGTTTCGGAGTATCTATCTTAAACTCTTGTAATAGTTTAATACCTACATCTTCAGGAAGAACAGAAACTTTTTCTTTAGTTATGTATTCTTCTAAAATCTTCTTGTTTTTAGGTTTTCTCTTGTAGTTTTCAGAATCTACTATTTTAGTCAGCTCCTTGTTCTTTTCATAATCTGAAAGTTTAGATATTAATCTGATTGCTTGTTGGATATCATCAAATGAAGGACAGTTGTTTTCTTCAAGAATTCTTTTTCCTGATTTAACATCTTTCCCCCCTAAGAAGCAGGTGTATATGGGTTTTGAAGCTGTTTTAGAAATATCTGCAATTACTTGTGCTGTAGCTTCTATCTCTGTGATTAATTGAGGAGTTAGTATTACTAAAGTACTGTCTACAGATATTTCTTCTAGGAGGTCTTTTATGACATTCTCATACCTATCGCTTTTAGCATCTCCTAATATGTCAACAGGGTTTGTAAGGGTAGTTTCCTCTGGTAAGTACTTTAGAAATTTCTCTCTTGTTTTTTCATTTATTTCTCCAAGCTCTAAACCTTCAGCCTCTATTCTATCTACTGCTATTATCCCTGGTCCTCCTGCATTTGATACTATTCCGACTTTTTTCCCTTTAGGTAAATGACCAGAATCAACGAGATTCATAAGTTGGAAGAGTTCTTGAGAATTCTCTGTAAAAATCATATTACTTTTTTTAACTGCAGCGATTGTTGTATCAAAAGAAGACGCTAATGATCCTGTATGAGAAATGATAGCCTCTCTTGCTT
>JAAZGN010000143.1 GCA_012511185.1 Clostridiaceae bacterium | reverse complement strand
GTCGGGGACTTGTCAGCTGTTGTAACCGGCCTGCTCTTGGCCGCCAGCCTCCCTGCCAACACGCCGCTTTGGATCCTGATTACCGGCAACTTCGTGGCCATCGTTGTCGTCAAGCAGATGTTCGGAGGCCTGGGCGACAACTTTGCCAACCCGGCCGTTACCGCCCGTATCGTCTTGTTCGTCTCTTTCACCAGCCAGATGGCCACCTTCTCAGTCGCAGAAAAACTGCCCGGCATCGACCTGGTCACCCAAGCCACGCCCTTGTCCGGCGCGGCAATGCCCTCCTTCATGGATCTTTTTCTCGGCAACCACGCGGGCTGCATTGGTGAAACATCCATCGCTGCCTTGCTGGTTGGAGGGATCTTCCTTCTGGTAACCGGGATCATCGATATATGGGCGCCGCTGACCTTCATCGGCACGACCGTCCTCTTTGCCTGGGCAACCGGCGCCGACCTGCTCCTGCACCTGATGTCCGGCGCACTGATCCTGGCCGCTTTCTTCATGGTGACCGACTACGCAACAACACCGACCACTCTGGCGGGGAAAATCATTTTCGGGGTGGGGGCAGGCCTTCTTACCGGCCTGATGCGGATCTACAGCTCCATGCCGGAAGGCGTTTCATTCGCCATTCTCATTATGAATATCCTGACGCCGCATATCGAGCGCTGGACTGCGCCAACGGCTCTCGGAGGTGTTAAACATGCCAAAAAATAAAAAACGGGCAACAACAAAGCCCCCCCTAATCGATCGGGGGCCTATGCCGGCTTTGATTCTGGTTATAATCTGCACCATTTGCGTTGCGCTCCTGGCTTTAACGGCCAACATGACGGCGGATGCCATCGAGGCTCAAAAGCTGGAAGCGGCCAATGCAGGCAAGAAAGTGCTCTTCCCCGACGCAGTCCAGTTCCCGGAAGAGAATCTGGTTCAACTGGTCTCCGCCATCCCCGGAGCATCCATGATTGATCTCGATGCTGCCGAGTTTGCAGACGTCGTGAACATCACCCGCGCCGTCGATCGTGAAGGAAAGACGGTCGGTCTCATCATCGATGTGGCCAGCTCCGGCTACAAGGGAACCGTACCGGTCATGGCCGGCATTGATATGGCGGGTTTGTTTACGGGCATTGTGGTCGACGCTTCCGGCGAAACAGCCGGCGTCGGATCTCCCGTAGGCGAACAAGCCTTCACCGGTCAGTTCATCGGTTTGGCCACCGACGGCACCTTTGCCGATATCGATATGGTCAGCGGCGGCACGACTTCGTCGGGTTCTGTCATCAAGTCGGTCAAGCTCGCCTCCTCGGTCTTCAATGCCATCCTGGGCTTTGAGGGCGCGGATGAAGGCGGATCCAGCCGGGAAGACTTCTTCCCTGACTCGGTCGATTTCCCCCAGGAAAGCCTGGAAGAGGCTGTCGATCAGATCCCGGGCGCTTCCCTGGTGGATCTGTCAGCTGACGACTATGACGGCTTCCAGGGCCTGACCCGGGCGGTGGATGCCGACGGCAAGACAATCGGCCTTCTGATCCAGGTTGCCAGGAACGGCTACCATGGACCGGTCCCGGTTGAAGTCGCCCTCGACCTGTCCGGCCAGATCATCGGCCTGATTGTAGATTCCTCCGAGGAAACCTTTGGTGGCGGCCAGCCGGTCGGAGAGAAAGAATACACCGACCAGTTTGTCGGCCGCCACGCGGACGATTCATTCGAGGATGTGGACGTCATCAGCGATGCCACCATCTCATCCAACGCCGTCATCCGTTCGGTCAAACTGGCCTCGAAGATTTTCAGTGACCTGATGACCGTCCAGGTCAATATCCCGGGCGAGAAAGTGAGCGAGCTCCAGGTCCTCTTCCCGGACGCGGAAGAAGTGCTTCTGGAGGCCGAAATTGCCGGGATGGAAGCCCCGGAAGGCACAGACATCAAGTTCGCCCTGGGAGAGACTAGCGGCGACAGGGCCGGCCTGATCGTCCGGGTCACGGGTGAGGGTCGAAACGGTCCCCTGC
>JAAZGN010000251.1 GCA_012511185.1 Clostridiaceae bacterium | reverse complement strand
CTACAAAAAATGGCCTTCCATCATACTTAAGTAATCTTTCTTTAAATATATACCCAGTTTCCTGAGTGATTAAAGAGCCAAGTTGTCCTGTTTGATTGTTTTCTAAAAGAACTATTCTTGTTCCTTTCTCTATGAAATCTTCTAAAGCTTTAGTTTTTAAAGGATGTATATATTCGTAGTGTAAGTAGCTAATATCGTTCCCTGCCTCCATTACATCAAGAACTGCATTCTTTACACTACCCCAACCTACAAACAGTACTTCTGGGGTTGGTTTCCCATACAGTTTAGGCTCAGGTAAATGTTCTTCTAAAAGAGAAAGCTTCCTCATTCTCTTCTCTGTCATTAGTAAGGTATCACTACTTTCCTCAGTAGAGGTTCCATCTTCTGTATGCTCATCGCTGTTGTGTATATATGGTTTCTTCTCTTTTGAAGGAATCCATCTAGGTGATATACCAGAGTCAGTAAGCTCGTACCTATTCTCTCCTTCACTTAATCCTCTCATTATTTCACTGGCTTTTGGTAATGACTTAACACTAAACAGGGATTCTGATATTTGTTTCTCAGAGAGTACAATAACTGGAATTTGGAATGTCTCTGCTATATTAAATGCCTCCTGTATTAAAGTATATCCTGAGATAGCATCACTTGTAGCAATACACAGCGAGGAAAATCACCGTGTCCTCCTTTTACAGCTGTGTTTAGATCTCCTGCTCCAGTCCATGTTGGAAGGCCTGTACCAGCACCTGTTCGTTGAGAAAGAAAGATAACTAATGGGGTTTCTGAAATTCCAGTACATGAGAGTGTTTCAATCATTAAATCAAAACCACCTCCAGATGTACCAACTAATGCTCTAGTTCCCATATACATACTCCCCATAGCCATCTGTACAGCTGTTATCTCATTCTCTGCCTGTTTAACGAATATTTTTGTCTCCTCTGCTGTATCTCCCAGAAATTTGAAGATAGAGGTTGCAGGAGTCATAGGGTAGCCATAATATGCTCTAACTCCTCCAGCTACTGCCCCCAGAGAAATTCCATGATTACCTGTCATTATTAAAGATTTTTGACTAAACATATCAGTTTGGGGCAAGTCGAATTTCTTACTAAGCTCTGGTCTGTATGAAGGAGAATTGTATCCTGCCAATACAGCATTCTTTTCTGCTTCTAAGTCAATATTTTTGTTCTTTAAAAAATCAAGTACAACCCCTGTTAATATGTCTGGTTCTAAGGTTAGTATTTTCCAAAGAAAGCCTAACATTACAACATTAGACATAATCTCAGTCCCTCCTGCATCAGTAGCGATACTCTTTGAATCAATATATATTTTAGTAATATTTTTTCTCTGTAGCACTGTCTCCTGTTCTTGGGAGAACGAGTAGTTTTTAAAATCATAAACAAGAATGCCGTTTTCTTTAATGTTATCAAAGTACTTATCTAATGATTCTGCTGTAAAACAAAGTAATATATCACTATATCTGCTGGAAGAGTTAATTTGAGTGTTAGAAATGTCTAGCTGGTATGACGCAGTTCCTCCAGTGATTAAGGAAGGGTACTCTCTGTGTGCAAATATTTTGTATCCTTCTTTGTTTAGTGCTTTAGCAAGCAAAAGTCCTGTTGTATTTATCCCTTGTCCAGATGCACCTCCAAATTTTATAGACATTCTTTTTTTGGACATTGGTAATAATATACTTGAAGGGGTTACTTATGTAAATATTTAATCAAAAAGGGTCCTCTCACCGATATTTAGAACTCTATCAATATTCCATTGTAAATCATCTTTTTCAGTTAGATTCTCCTTTAGCCACTCTAGGTATCCCCTATCCTCTTTTGCAATATCAACTAGAGCACTACCAGCATATTTGCCAAAATTAATATTTCTCATAAATGCAGGTTCTTTAGTTATTTGCATCATCTGCTCAGTAGTAAATTTACTGTTCTTTTCAATATATTTGTACAAATCTCTTAAAAAGAAAACATCACTTAGTGCATCGTGAGCTTTGTTGTGCTCCTTGTTCTCCTTTTTGTAGAGGCCTAAGTAATATCTAAGGTATTGCAAAGAGTAGCTTTCTATATCCATCCCTTCTTCTTCAAACATATTTCTTGCTAATTTAAATGTACATATTTTCTTAGGTATCTCTATCCCTTTCTTCTCTAGTACTTCTGCATCAAACTGAATATTGTGTGCAACCCAAATATATTCTTTAGCTAAGTATTGTAAATACTCTTTTAACAGAGTTCCTTTGTATTCTGCATCTTTGAAATCTTTGGGTAATGTTGCATCTTGAAAGGGTTGATATTTTTTTAAAAACTCTGGGGTTAAATGGTGTATAGCCATAGCAGAGTAACTAACTTTTTGAATGGGGTTAAAGTACATGTTAAGGATTTCTCCACTGTCCTTTAGGATAGCTAACTGTAGAATGTCTTTGCTTTGTATATCCGTTGTTTCTGTGTCAAAGAAAAGTATTTTTTCCATTTGTGCTTTGAGTATATCATTAATTTCACATCTTAGGCTAAAGTGAGATATAATTGGGGGAAATGGTAATACAGAAAGAGAAAGAAGAGAAAATATTAAAGAAGGCATGCGAGATATCTGTCGAGATATTAAAGAGGCTTAAAGAAGAAATTAAAGAGGGAGCT
>JAAZGN010000241.1 GCA_012511185.1 Clostridiaceae bacterium | reverse complement strand
GTCGCTTGGATATAGATGCCCCGCCGAATACTATCAGCAAATGCCAATGAAACTAGCAGTTTAGCAAAGGAGGGACACATTAGCTTATTTTTATCAGCGATGTGTCTTGACAATGGGGGGCACTATAGAATTCCACGTCATACTTCTGGAGTTTCTCCAGCACATTAGCGGTGGCTGAATTATTGTTGGAAACTACCGCTTCTGTTTTATCGTTAAGAACCGCATTAGCAATGATGTTAAGGATGGTCTGGGTCTTACCTGTTCCGGGCGGGCCCTCAATGACGCTGATTCTCTCATTCAGAGCTTTCTCGGCGGCACTCTTTTGACTCAGATTGAAGCCAAACGGAAAGATAGGCATCTGCCTGTATTGGGGAGAGTCGATTGTGGTGGGAGATAGGTATAGTGCCATAACGCTGCTGGGACTGATATAGCTCAGCTTCGAATACTCTTTGCTTAAGAAGCTGCGATCTTCCTCATCTTTGTCACCAATTACTGCGGCCAGCTTTTTCAGGTATTCAAAGCAGTTATGGGCATCCGGATTATTGAGGCAGCTTGACTCGATGGTGATTTCATTCCGGTGGTACACCTTTTTGTAACCCGTCACAAAACAAAGTCGTTTATACTCCTCGAAATCAAGGATCTTGTCCACTCCAGAAACCGGCTGCTCATCCTTATACACCACTGTCGTAGCAGAATCCAGGGAAACCGGATTCTTAAACCACTGAACATTGGCATGGTTATAGGTATATATCTTACCAGGCAGGAAGGTAACCTTGTACTTCCCATCTTCATAGACACAGCGGCTTATCTTTTCAGTCTGGTCCTCACCTTTCAGAAGGATGAGGTGCTTTTCGATATCCAAATCAATAGAGGGTTCCTTTCGTTAAACATATACTGCAAACCATGATACCGGGCTAATTGTTTAGTGAGAAAGGTAAAGAATACTCTATGGTTAGAAAGATACGTTAGACATTTAAAAACTCGATAACCTTTTGCTCTATAATTCGTTTAATATCGCGTAAATTATCATTGTTATGATAGTCAACATTTGAAAGCTCTTCGATAATTTCGGGTGTGATTTCATATTTCGCAAACTCATCTGACAACTTCTCTATATATTTACGCAATTGAAAATCGACAAAGGTACCTTTTTCTCTTAATGAGAGTGGTTTGAATTCACAAATCAAGTCAAGCCGGGACTGCAATTCCGGAGGTATGACTCTATAGAATTCTTCAGCTGTTTTTAGATTCGATGTAAACACTATGATATAGCCATCTAAATCATATTCCCGAGTAAGTGAATCGGTAAATGAACCATCCTCAAGCAATTCCAGGAAGAAATTGAAAACGGGGCGGGTTGTTTTTTCAAACTCATCACAAACAATTACTCCTGCTTTGCTTTTTTGGAGTTTTACCCCTAGCTCGCCACTTTCACAACCAACATATCCTGCAGGGCTTCCAATGAGGCTATTAAGAGCATCATGACTACTGTAATTACCAAAATTAATTTTGGCCAATGAAGTCTCAGCGTTCAAATAGTTTTTAATTATTCGTGCCACTTCAGTTTTTCCTAAACCAGATCCCCCTAGTAGGAAAATTGAGAGAATTTTTTCTTCCTTGATACGATTTAACTTGGAAAAGTTGCGAACTGCCCGTAAGAATCTATCCTTAAATTCACCATGCCCTATCAAGTTAACTGAAAAAAATTCAAAAAACTCTTCTAATTGCACTGCATTATAGTCAGTTATCCTTCTCAACCTTATTTCTTCTGTTGCAGAGACCTTTTCTATTCCTAACTCCGGGTATAACGTGATTATATCTGCATGACTCTCAAAGTATAGAGGAAGGTTCTGCAATACATCATCTCCGCTGTCCTGCTGTACAATAAAAATTGTGTTGGAAAGCATGTCAATCAATTGCTCAGCAAAGTATAGTATATGGGCATTGTTCGATAAAGCGGCCCTTATCATAGTGGTTATATCCACGATTGGTGCTATCCTGCTTTTATCTAAATCTGATAGTTCGGGATTTGGGCGTTTAGTCGCTTGATTAAATGTGAAAAATGGAATATTTCTCTGAATGGCAAGCTCAATGATCCGTTCTAAGTGTGCGTTGTTTGAATATGTATAAAGCCGCTTTCGAGAAACCGTATGAATTGTATCGCCACTTTCCATCGCTGGCTTCGGATAAATAGGATAGCATTTATCAAATACGAACGGAAAGTGGTTCAAAGCCCGCTCAGATAAATCTTCACGTACAATCACACGATTATCGTCACTAAGGCTCTTCAGATTTATTAAAGCGGAGTACTTGTTCTCAGAATTTGAGGAAATAAGCTCAACCAATAGTGAGATATCAATGGTATTATC
>JAAZGN010000264.1 GCA_012511185.1 Clostridiaceae bacterium | reverse complement strand
TATCAAGCTTTATAATTACCATTCAGATAGAAGATTTGAAAAGCGATTTAAGAGACGCAATTGGTAAGAATAGGGCTATATAAGAAGTTTAACGACTTCTTATATTTTTTATGAGAGGATAGTTCGTATGAAACCGTGGATGATAGCTGCTATCGTTTTAATTATTTTATTTATAACATTACTTATACTCTCTGTTATAATCCACTTTTTAACGGAGGTTTTATATAAATTCATAACCTATTTGGTACATTTTAGGAAGAGGAAAGTATAAATGCATAAAATTATTGATCATTTATCTCTAGCTAAAGTAATACTTCAAACGAAACGGGAACAATTGAAAAGATCTGTCAAACAATACGGTTGGACAATTCGAACAATAAAAGTATATTTTAGCTTATGGCGACAAAAGCGATTTGTGGAAAAATGGTTGAAGTATTTCTTTGAGGCCGAACAATTAGCTTATTTTTGGAAAGATACTGTTGATTCGTTTATAAATGATCAAGGAGAATAGTATGTATGTCTACGTTTATTTGGCTGGGTCTTATACTAATTATGCTGTTGTTAAGTATACTTGCTGCTTACATAATTACAGGAGTGTTGTCGTTTATATTTAGATTATTTGAAGATTTCGAATGGTATGAAATCGCGGCAAAAACATGGTGTATAATGGACAGAAGCTTGTCTATTAATTGTCTGAAAAGGAGAGTAAAAAATGGAAGACAAAAAAGTTTTAGAGGCAGTCGTTGATGGTGTGGAAGTTGATGATGTGATGGTCGATATGGTAGAAGCCGTTAGTCCGACCAAAACTACTCTAGTTATTCTAGGAGGAGCTTTGGTTACGGGCGGGGCGGTATATCTTGGATATCGCGTAGCACGAATCATCAAACAGAAGCTTCAAGATCGTAAAGCCGAAAAGGAGCTGTTGAAATCCGAAGAACAAGTTGAGACAGAAGACGAATAAGCTTCAGGAATACGGGGTTGTTGTTTAATTACAGCAACCCTTATTTCTTTTTTCGCGTTAAAAACATACCCTATAATGGAAGGTTATACTTCGTGAAAGGAGAAAAAGAGTCATGAAAAAAGATGATGCGTTTGTAATAGCAGTTCAGGTAGTAGCACTTATTATAGGAGGGATTGCACTAAGTAGTCTAATCATATCGGTTGCGGATGTGACAATCAACTCAATTAGCAATAAGTTGGCTAATCGAAAACTGAAAAAACAAATTAAAGAAGCAGAAGCTATGGGCTGGGTTTTCGAAGAAGTTCAGTAATCAGCTAAAGAGAGGTAATGTTAAACAACAATACCTTTCTTTTTTCGCATCAAAAACATACCTTATAATGGAGAGTTATATTCTATGAAAGGAGATTGTGAATATGTCAGTAACGAATATTCCGACAGGTAAAGGTTCATTGTTGAAATTGGTGGGAGTTAATGTAGGGGTAGCTGTCTTGAGCGCTGCGGTAGCTTATGGAACGCAGTTGCTTATGCAGCATCTAATTACGAAACTTTCAGAAAAAAAGCTGAATCAAACGAAAGTTAGGAAAGCAAAAGCATAAACAATCCGAAAGGATTCTATCCAAAAGAGAGATATTTTACAATGTCTTTCTTTTTTATTTTTAGGAAAGGATTAACATGAAAGCCACTACATTAAAAAGGTCATTTCAATCATTAAATGGCGTGTTAAAAAGATATTCTCCAGCCATCCTAACAGGTATAGGTGTTGCTGGGGTTATTACAACTGCAATCATGGCGGCGAAAGCAACATCAAATGCTATGTATGCGCTCGACGAGGCGGATTGTAACACAGAAGAAGAGCTTACTAAAAAAGATGTTGTTAAAATTGTAGCGCCTTATTATATTCCAACTTTGATTATGGGTGCTACAACAATTGGTTGTATTTTAGGCCTTAATTCTATTCACACACGACGCACCGCAGCCATTGCAAGCTTATATTCTTTAACGGAAGCATCTCTTAAAGAGTATGAAGATCGAGTCTTAAAGGAATTGGGGCCTAAGCGAAGTCAAAAAATTAGAGATGACATGGCGCAAGAAAAACTTGATAAGAATCCTACAAAATCAAATACTATATTTGAAACGGGTTCTGGCGATTCTTTGTGTTATGATGCTTTGTCTGGAAGATATTTTCGTAGTAGTATAGAATCTATAAAACGGGCTATGAACGATTTTAATTACAAACTAATTAATCATGCTGTCTTATGGATGTCTGTAAATGAATTTTACTACGAGCTTAATTTACAACCTATTAAACTTGGCGACTTGTTAGGATGGAATACGGAGAAACTTTTGGATATTCGATTTGCATCCAAACTTACAGATAAGGGGGACCCCTGCCTCGTACTTGATTACGCGGTAGAACCTCGATTTCTCTATAATTGATGAATATGAAGACTTTTATATTTATCAAGGTCCATATAATAAATTTTTTAGAAAGTTTATGTAAGTTTGAAAGGAGTTAATTATGGAAAGAGAAAGGGTGTTTGTATATGAGTGACAAACTGATTAAAAAAGAGTTATATCCATCAAACTCTCAAAAGCAAAGTAAAAAAGAACCAAAAGTTCCAGAAAAACAAATAAGTAAAGTTGTCGTTGGTCCAGTTAATAAAAAGAAAAAAACAATTGGCGATAAATTTAAAGAAACCTTCGTTGCTGATGAAGCTCAAAGTGTTGGACGTTATCTTTTTATGGATGTTGTTGTACCAACAATAAAAGAAACCATTATTGATTTAGTTACTAAAGGTATCAACATGATATTTTATGGGGATACTCGATCTTTAAAACGTAGTGGATCATCTCGTAGTGGCAACCCATCTCGTATTAATTATGGTAACTATTACAATTATGGAAGTAGTATTGAGCCCGAACGTCGACGAACTATTGATCAACGCGCTAGAGCCACTCACGATTTCGATACTTTAGTGTTTAACAGTCGAGTTGAAGCTGAGAATGTTCGAGATAGTTTAGTTGATTTGACTATCACCTACGGTCAAGCAACAGTCGCCGACTTTTATGATTTGGCTGGGCTTACATCGAATTATACCGATCATAAGTACGGTTGGGAAGAATTGGGTAGCTCAAAAGTACGTCGAGTAAGTAGTGGTTATATTATTGTATTACCACGAGCAATATTGCTAGGAGATTAAATACATGCGTGAACCAAATATGGAAGTTATGAGTAAGAAAGATTATTTCAAAGCTATCGATGATGTTTTGTTTAAATCAGATGGGCAAATTATTATTCAAAAATTTTTAGACTTGACTGGTTATACTCGACAGTCGATAAAAAAATGGTATAGCATGGAACCAAACACAATTAGAATTATGGTATCTAATAAGTTTGGTCGAAATGAAGAGTTTATATTTATGTATGAAAGTGCTTTAAAATGGTTCATACAAT
>JAAZGN010000142.1 GCA_012511185.1 Clostridiaceae bacterium | reverse complement strand
TCCTTGCCGCAGACCGGGCAATGCGGTGTACCGACCCGGGCGTAGAGCAGGCGCAGATAATCATAGATTTCCGTCACGGTACCAACGGTGGATCGCGGATTGCGGCTGGTGGTTTTCTGGTCGATGGCGATGGCCGGCGACAGGCCGTCGATCCGATCGACATCCGGCTTTTGCGCCTGGCCGAGGAATTGGCGGGCATAAGAGGAAAGTGATTCGACGTAACGGCGCTGGCCCTCAGCGTAAATTGTATCGAAGGCCAAGGAGGATTTGCCCGAGCCGGAGATGCCGGTCAGGACAACGAGCTGGTTGCGCGGGATATGGACTTCAATATTTTTCAGGTTATGTTCACGTGCCCCATAGACACTTATTTCAGCTTTCATGGCTTGTATTTTATCACAGCCGCCAAGTCTGAATGTGGCGAAAATTCAAAGATAAGAGCCTGTGTCAGTTCTTCTATGACCCTTTTATCGTTTGCCACTTTGCCCCCCTTGTCCTATAATTTTCAGGGTGGGAGAATCTTAGGGAGTGAACTGTTTTTGCCATGTTCCTTGATGAATTGACAATCGATCAATGCGCCCGCGTCGTCCGCGTCCACGGGAACGGTGAGCTGAGGCGCCGGCTTCTTGATATGGGCCTGACACCCGGCACCACGGTCAAGCTGGTCCGCATGGCCCCCCTGGGCGATCCCATGCAACTTTGCCTGCGTGGTTACAGGCTGTCGCTTCGGCGGGAGGCAGCCAGGGACATTGAGATCGAGCCGCTCACTTATTGCGCCGATGCCTGTACACGCGCCTGCGCTTATCGAAGGCCGGGACTCCGGCCCCAGGATCCCTCCTGCACCCACAGTAAAGGGAAACCAGGGAGAAGAAGTTGGCGATGGCGCAGGAGAAGCTGACATTCGCCCTCATGGGCAATCAAAATTCAGGTAAGACCACTCTTTTCAACCGCTTGACCGGAAGTGACCAGCAAGTCTCCAATTACCCCGGCGTCACCGTGGAACGCATGGAGGGACGGATAAGAAACCATCCCGAGTGCACCATCGTTGACCTCCCCGGCATCTACTCACTTTCCCCTTATTCTCCCGAAGAGATCATCAGCCGTGACTTTTTGATTGAGGAGAAACCGGATCTGATCATGAATGTCGTTGATGCCACCAGCCTGGAACGCGGACTTTACCTCACGCTGCAGCTGATTGAACTCGATATCCCCATGACCCTCGCCTTGAACATGATTGACGAGATGCCGGCCCTGGGCCGTCAAGTCGATGTAGACCAGCTCCAGGAAGAGCTCGGCATACCTGTTGTCGCCATCTCGGCCAGTCAAAACAAGGGCGTATCGGAATACGCCCGGATTTCCGTTGAAACTGCCAAAAACGAGGTCAAGCCAAAGAATCCCGACCTTTGCATCGGCACCGTCCACCGGGCCATTCACTCCATCGCCGCCCTGATCGAGGATCACGCCGAGAAGCTTCGGGTGACGCCGCGTTTTGCCGCGACCAAACTGGTGGAGAGCGATGACTTGTTCATCCCCAAACTCGGCCTGAACCAAAATGAGCTGGATGCGGTTCAGCATATCGTCGCCGAACTCGAGCGTGAAAGCGGAACCGACCGTTGGGCCGCCATAGCCGACATGCGTTACGACTTTATCTCCGGCATCGAGCAAAAAGTACTGGTCTGTGACTACCCCAACTATGAGGAGGTTCCCAGCTTCAGCCGGACCCTCGACCGTATCCTGATCCATAAGTACCTTGGTATCCCCCTCTTTTTTGCCATCATGGCCGCAGTTTTCTGGATTACTTTTGGTCCCCTGGGAAGTTTTTTAAGTGAGGGCCTTGCCGAACTGATCGGCCTTGCCGGTGATGCGGTCGGGCGTGGCATCGCATCCGTGGGCATGAACCCCCTCGTCCGGTCTGCCATCGTTGATGGCATCTTCTCCGGAGTGGGCAGCGTCCTTGAGTTTCTGCCCATGATCCTTTTGCTCTTCTTTTTGCTCTCCATTCTGGAAGACAGCGGCTACATGGCCCGGGTTGCCTTTATGATGGACAGGCTCCTGCGCCATATCGGCCTTTCAGGCGCCAGTATGGTCCCCATGCTTCTGGGCTTCGGTTGCTCGGTACCGGCCGTCATGGCCACCAGGACCTTGCCTTCCAAGCGAGATCGCTACCTGACCACCCTGTTGATTCCCTTCATGAGCTGCTCCGCCAAGGTACCCGTTTACGGCCTTATCGCCCGGACCCTTTTCCCCGGCCAGGTGACCCTGGTCGTACTCGGCCTCTACATCCTGGGGATGGTTCTGGCAATTTTGACAGCCCTGCTGCTTCGCCGCACCCTCTTCAAGGGAGATGCCTCGCCCTTCATTTTGGAACTGCCGCTTTACCGCTTTCCCTCCCCGATTACGCTCGGCAAGCTGGTCTGGCGCCACGCCAAGGAATTCTTCTACCGGGCCTTTACCATCATCATGCTGGTCACCATGATCATCTGGTTCTTCCAAACTTTTGATTTTCGCTTTTTTCCTGTCGCCTCACCCGAACAGAGTATGCTGGCTACAGTGGCACGTTGGATCAGCCCTGTCTTCGCCCCGCTGGGTTTTAACAGCTGGGCGGTCACCAGTGCCCTCATTGCAGGGTTCACAGCCAAGGAAGTGGTCATCAGCGCCCTGTCGGTCGCAACGGCCGCCACGGCGCCTACCCTCCAGATCGCCCTGTCCCAGCTTTTTACGCCTGCCGCCGGCATCGCCTTCCTGGTCTTCCTCCTCCTTTACACGCCCTGCGCTGCTACCGTCACTGTCATGAGCCGCGAGCTCAATCTCAAGCGTGGAGGCTTCATGCTGATTATCTTCTACCAGACTGCTTTCGCCTGGGTGATCGCCTGGCTGGCCTACCACCTCGCCCTTCTTGTGCTATAAGGGAAACAGGAGCTGGCCGCCATGAAAACAAGACTTGAAGCTTTCAAACAATTCCTGGACGGAAGACGAATCGCCGTGATCGGCGCCGGCATCAGCAACCGCCCCCTGATCAGGTGGCTCTACCCGCTCAACCGTGATGTCACAGTGTTTGACAGGATGAATTCCGACGATACCAGGCTGAAAGAGATACAGGACAGCTTGTCATTACAAGGCATAACGGTGACCTGGTACACAGGGGAAAGCTATCTTGACAAGCTGACAGGCTTTGATCTCATCTTCCGTACCCCCAAGATGAAGCTTGACCTGCCCGAATTGATCCGTGAACGGCAAAGGGGAGCTGTCATTACATCCGAGATTGCCCTGTTTACCGAACTCTGCCCCGCCCCGATTTATGCTGTCACCGGCAGCGACGGGAAGACGACGACAACCAGCCTGATCAGCCTCATGCTGGAAGAAGGTGGCCACCGCGTCTTCACGGGAGGTAACATCGGGACACCCCTTCTGGATCAAATTGAGTCCATCGGGCCCTCGGACCGGGTCGTCCTCGAACTGTCCAGTTTCCAGCTCATGGATATGCTGCCCGTGATCCAATGTGCGGTCATTACCAATATCATCCCCAACCATCTTGACTTTCACACGGACTTTGAGGAATACGTAGAGGCCAAGAAGAATATTTTCCGGGCTCAGGGGATCCTTGACCGTCTGGTCCTCAACGCCCGGGATCCTGTTTCTTCGGCCTTTCAAGATGAGGCCAAGGGAGAGCTTACCTGGTTCAACATCAAAGAGGCAGGCCGGTCTGTCACGGCATGGCGGGAGAAGGGCCAGCTCTGGATCAGGACAAGCACCCACAGCCCGGAAGTCCTGGTCGATGAAGAGGAAGTGCTCTTGCCAGGCAGCTTCAATCTGGAAAACATCCTGGCCGCGGCGGCTACGACAGCCGGCGACATCCCGCTTGACGCCGTGCGTCACATAGCCCGCACTTTTCCTGGCGTTGAACACCGGATTGAATGGATCCGTAAACTGGACGGCGTGCGCTGGTTCAACAGTTCGGTCGACAGCTCGCCTGACCGCACAAAGAAAACACTTGGAGCCTTTCGCGACCGCAAGGAGTCCTTGGTTCTGATCACTGGCGGCCAGGACAAGAACAGCGATTACACCGGCCTTGGCAGGGCCATCGCCGAAACGACCGGCCGAATCATCCTTTGTGGCCAAAACGCCGCTCTAATCCTGGAATCCATCAAGCAAGAGTGTGGTTCTGTCAATCTTGTTTTTGAGGACCTTCAGATCCTGCATGCCGACGACTACAAAGAGGCTGTCGGGATGGCCCGCAAAATGGCCCGGCCCGGCGATGCTGTCCTCCTCTCCCCGGCCGGCACCAGCTACGACCGCTTCCAGAATTTCGACGAGCGGGGCAGGCATTTCAAGGAGCTGGTCCGCAAGCTCTCTTCTACGCCCTAAGCTTGTTGCCTCTTCATTTTTCTCATGCTATAATTCAATCCGTTGCGGACGGCCCCATGGTCAAGTGGTGAAGACGTCGCCCTCTCACGGCGAAATCAGGAGTTCGACTCTCCTTGGGGTCACCAGCACGCGGCCATGGCGGAATTGGCAGACGCGCTAGATTCAGGTTCTAGTCGGGGCAACCCGGTGGAGGTTCAAGTCCTCTTGGCCGCACCAAAAAAAGGATCCACTCCATGAGGGGCGGATCCTTTTTCTATGACATTATGGCTTTGGTTTAATCAGGCATCCAGAGCGTCAAGCTTCTCTACGATCTGTTTAACCTGTTCACTGGAGAAACCGGTTTGAGGGAATTTGAGTAGCATGCTCATTTTCATGCCCATGCAGGGTCCGAGCATGTCGCCAAACTCCTCGACAAAACCGGGCTTATACTCCTCGATGATTGCGACCGCACGCGGGTCTTCCAGAATGTCTCTCAATTTGCTTTTTGATGTAATAGCCATTATCTATTCCTCCTTGCTAATGATCAAAATTTTCATCATTAACCCAGCGACAAGTTGCGCCGATTCTTCTTGTTTTTTTACGCGTGAGCTCCGCCATCCATGGTGTAGCTCCAGGGACTCTCCTGGAAGGAGAACTGACTGCCGCCGTCTACCTCAATGGTCTGACCGTACATAAAGTCGGACACGTCGCTGCACATGACGAGGACCATGCGTGCCACATCGTCCGGGTTAGGTGTACAGGGGGTTTCACTCCCACACTTGGCGACAACTTCGTCCCACTTGGGACCATAAATCTCGGATGAGCTTCTGTTGTTCATGATTGCGCCCGGGGTGAGCATGCCGCCCGGAGCTACACAATTGACATTGATTCCGTATTGCTTCAGCTCCTTCGCGATACCCTTGGTCACACCGGTAACACCCGCTTTAGCCGCATTGTATGGGGTCATCATGGCAATTTTCAGAATGTCGTCACCCCGGTAAGCGACAGAAGCAATCGTAACGACCTTGCCACCTTTCTTACCCTTGATCATGCTACGGGCAGCGGCCTGAACCGTGAAATATTGCCCTTTGAGATCGGTGTCAAGAATATCATCCCATTCATCCTCTTTGACATCGACAAATGCGCGCGCTGCCCAAGTGGCAGCGACAGGCACCACGATGTCCACGGTGCCGTATTTCTCCTCAGCGAAAGCGACAAGCGCTTCACAATCGCCAGCTTTGCGGACGTCAGTTTGTTTGTAGGCTATATGGTAGCCCCTTTCCTTCATCAGTTGTTCAGTCATTTCGCCCCACTCTTCGCTCCGCCCGCCAAAAACAACACTGGCACCACACTCTGCCAGACGGTTGATGACAAACATAGCCAAGCCTACCGTTCCGGTCACCACGGCTACTTTGCCGCTGAGATCAAAGACTTCGGCTATCGGCTTGACATCGTCCAAATTGTCAGCTGAAAGATCGAAGAGAGTTTCCTTATCCACGCTGTTTCCTCCTTCTTTACTTGATAAAATCCTTTTTTTGCCAAACGGGAATACTTGTCTGCGGATCTATTCTATTCATAGATCGTAGACACCTAAATACTCAGATTTCAGTAATTTCTTCTTACGAATTACCCATGCAAGATGCTATCGTGGAAAAATCAGTGATGAATGCCGGATCGATCACGCGCTGTCAATCTGCTCGCAGATCCAGTTGATTGCCTTTTGCTGTTTGATATCGCGTTCCAACATAGCCAGATCCTCACCGAAGAACATTATAATCTGCTCCATCGTCACGTTCTGCCTCCTGGCCATAGCCAGCGCTTCCTGCTCAAGTTCGTCTCGGCTGACGGAGATTTCCTGCTCTTTGATGACCGCCTTTAAGACCAACTCTGACTTAAGCTCATAGTGAGCTGCTACCCGCATATCTTCTTCTTGTTCTGAGAGTTCTGCCTCTAGGTTGGGATGATGGCCACCGCCGCTCAAGCTGTCATAGTGCATCATATGCCTCGTGTTCAGTACGATGAAGTCATATTCGTTTTCCACCAGGCTGGCAGGTACTTCGATTTCGTATTCTTCCACAAACTTTCTCAAGGCGTCTTCCCGGTCGATCATTTAAGTTTATTCCTTTCTGTATGGACCGAAGGCAGTATCCCTCCTGCCGACCACAGCAGCTCCGGTGCTCAAAAGGCTGATAGCCAGTGAAGCGGCAGATTGAAGCGCGGTGCTGCTTAGCTTTAGCGGGTCAACTATACCTGCTTCAAACATATCCACATAGCGGTTGTTCACAACGTCATAACCCCGGTCCGCTTTCTCTTCCAGAAGGATCTCGACGATAGCGACACCATTCATACCGGCATTGGCAATAATTTGTTGAGCTGGAGTTTTTACCACATCAGCCAGAACCATGGCTGCGGTCTTCTCATCACCCTCGAGCGTCCCTGCCAAGCTCCTAATAGCAGGTACTGTATTGAGGAGGGCAATGCCGCCACCAGCAACAACACCATCTGCCAGCCCTGTCCTGGTAGCTTTGGCAGCTTTTTCTGCACGGATCTTCAGGTCATCCCTTTCAGCTTCTGTTTGTCCGCCCACATTAATTTTCGCTACGCCGGAGACAAACTTTGCCAGACGCTCCTGATAACGCTCCCGATCAAACTCATAGTCAGTCTTTGCGATGAGATTTCTGATCTCATTGATTCTGTTTTGAGCCAGGACGGGATCGCCGCCACCATCCGTGATCACTGTCTGATTCCGCGTCACCTTGACGTATCCGGCAGTTCCAAGCATCTCGCGTGAAATTTCGCGGACGTTCATCGCAAGCTCCCTGGTTACGAAGACACCACCTGTCTGAACTGCCATATCCTCCATGCGCCATCTTCGCCCCTCGCCGTAGAGTGGAGCCGTAACACAGACGATATCCATATCGCCTTCCAGCTTGTTTTTAAAAATCAGGCTCATCGCGTCACCTTCGACACCGTCCGCAATGATCAGGCAGGATCGCTCATCCTCCGCAGCAATAATCAGAAATGGTAACAGATCACGATGGTCTGTGAACTTCTGATCGCAAATCAGTATGTAGGGCTCCTTAAGTTCAGCCATCGTCTGCTCTTTATTTGTCGTCATGACGGGAGACAGGAAGCCACGCTCGAAGACGATACCCTCCGTGATTTCAATAGTACTTTCGAGCCTTTGCGACTCTTCTACATTAACCACCCCTTCAAGACCCACGGTAAAAAACGCTTCAGCCACCATATTGCCAAGCTCGGAAGATCCACAGGAAGTCTGGGCAAGTTCTGCAATTTCAATTAGGGAAGCGATCGGCCGTGCACTTTTTCCGAGTACTTCCACGGCGACGTCCACAGCCATCTCGACACCCCTTATCAAGGCTCTTGGGTTGGCACCGGCAGAGAAATTTCTGAAAAGAGCATGGATCAAACTTTGCGCCAGCACTGTAGCGGTGCTTGTGCCATCACCGACGGATTCACAGGCTTTCACCGAAGCCTCCTTGAGAAGTTCTACTCCAATGCCCTCGATCGCATCAGGCAGTACGATGCC
>JAAZGN010000141.1 GCA_012511185.1 Clostridiaceae bacterium | reverse complement strand
GGATTCACCTGGGACAAGCCCCACCGCAAGAGCGCGACCACCATCGGTGATGTCCTGGGCCGTTTTCACCCCCATGGCGACGCCAGTGTCTACGATGCCCTGGTCCGGCTGGCCCAGGATTTTTCCATGCGCCACCCCCTGATCGACGGTCACGGCAACTTCGGATCGCGCGATGGCGATCCGCCCGCCGCCTACCGTTACACGGAAGCCAGGCTGACGCGTCTTGGCACAGAGATGATGGCGGATCTCAACAAGAACACCGTCGACTTTCAACCCAACTACGACGACCGTTTTGAGGAGCCTACGGTCATCCCTGCCGGTTTTCCCAACCTGCTCGTTTCGGGATCAACCGGGATCGCCGTTGGCATGGTGACCAATATTCCCCCTCACAATCTGCGCGAGGTCATCGACGCGACCGTTCATCTCATTGATGACCCGGAGGCAACGACCGACGACCTGATGGAGTTTATTCCGGCGCCTGACTTCCCGACAGGCGGACAGATTATGGGGATCTCCGGTTCCCGCTCAGCCTACAGGCGGGGCCGGGGCCGCATTGTTGTGCGCGGTCATGCCGATGTGGAGGAAACCTCCAGCAACCGTTACCGGATTATTATCCGGTCGCTTCCCTACATGGTCAACAAGGCGCGTTTGATCGAGCGTATTGCCGACCTGGTCAAGGATAAACGCATCGAGGGGATCTCTGATGTGCGCGACGAGTCGGACCGCCATGATGCCATCCGAATTGTGGTGGAGCTTCGGCGCGACGCGACCCCCATGGTTGTCCTCAACCAGCTTTACCGTCATACGCAGCTGCAGGATACCTTCGGGGCCAACATGCTGGCTCTGGTCCCCGAAGACGGGAAATACGTACCCCAGCAGCTCAGCCTGAAAGAAATGCTGGAGCATTACATCTGCCACCAGCGCGAGGTCATCACCCGCAGGATCACCTTTGATCTGGAAAAGGCGGAAGCACGCCTTCATCTGGTTGAAGGTCTTCAGCTGGCCATCGATCATATCGACGAAGTGATTACCATTATCCGCTCTTCAAAAGATGAGGAGGAAGCGAAAACTCGCCTTTGCGGCCGCTTTGGCTTGTCGGAGAAACAGGCGCAACATGTCGTTGACATGCGGCTTGGCCGCCTTTCGGGGCTGGAGCGGGAAAAACTGATGGCGGAGCACCGTGACCTATCTGAAAAGATTGAGGGTTTTCGCCGGATTCTTGACAATAACGAGCTCCTCCATGATGTCATGAAAGAGGAATTGCGGGCCATAGCAGCCCGATACGGCGATGACCGCCGGACTGAGATCGTGCCTGCCGGCGAATACGAAATAGATGATGAAGAGCTGATCGAGGAAGAGCAGGTTGTTATTGCCATGACACATGCCGGCTACATCAAGCGGATGCCGGTCGATGTATACAGCGCGCAACACCGGGGCGGGCGGGGCATTACCGCCATGCAACCGCGTGAAGACGATTTCGTCGATACCATCATCATCACATCCACCCATCAGACCCTTCTGTTCTTCACCGATTTCGGCAAATGCTACCGGCTGAAGGGCAACCAGATTCCCGAGTCGGGCCGCATGGCCCGGGGCATGGCCATTGTCAATCTGCTGCATCTTGATCCCGGTGAAAAGGTGCGCACCCTGATCCGGATCGACTCATTCGAGCAGGGCGGCTACCTGGTCACAGCGACGTCCAAGTGTATGGTCAAGAAGACGGCGCTTTCCGACTACGCCAACATCCATAAACGCGGCTTGATCGCCATTAACCTGCGGGAGGAGGACCGGCTGGTCAATGTCAGGCTCTCCGACGACGACCACGATATTATCCTGGTAACCCGAAAAGGTATGTCCATCCGTTTCCCCGAATCATCGGTCCGGGCGACCGGGCGCAATACCATGGGAGTCCGGGGCATCAAGCTGGGCAAGGACGATGAGGTCATCGGTATGATCGCTACGGATTCCGAAGACACACTTCTGGTTATCACGGAGAATGGCTTTGGCAAACGGTCCAGGTTGTCCGATTACCGCCCGCAAAACAGGGCTGGCAAGGGCCTGATCACCTACCGGACGACCAAACGCACGGGCAAGCTGGCGGGCGTCGCTCAGGTCAATGACACCGATGATGTCCTCCTGATCAACGATCTGGGGATCATTATCCGGTTCAGAGCAAGCGAGATTCCCGTTCTGGGGCGCAATACATCGGGCGTGACCCTGATGCGCAGCCGCCAGGGTCTGGTCGTCGATATGTCCATCGTGAGCGGCGAGGATGATGAGGAGCACGAAACTGTTAGTGGCGCGCCCCTTCCAGAGGATTTGGATGATGAGCCTCTTGTCAGCGAAGACGATGAAGAACAGGACACGGAAGAAATGAAGTGAGGTGAGCAGGCATGGCTTATAGGATAAAAGAAGATAACACAAACAAAAAGAAAGCGACAAAGCAGATGAAACGCTCAGAAGTCCCTGCTGAACAAACTTGGGATATGACCACGGTTTTCGCGGATCCTGATACCTGGGAGGCTTCCTTTGCCGACCTTTCGGGGGAAATGGGCCAGGTGGGCAAATATTCCGGCAGGCTGTCCGAGTCGGCTGAAACGCTTTTTGAGGCGATCAAACACAGGGAGGCAATCGCCCTCCAGCTGTGGACACTCGCCACCTACGCTTTTCATCGTAGCGATGAGGATACAGCCGATCCCGTTTTTATGGCCATGAAGGGCAGATTTGGCGCCCTGATGGCAGCTGTCATGGGTGAAGATGCCTGGTTTGAACCGGAGCTTGCCAATATCCCCGAAGAGACCATTAGCCGTTTCATTGAAAATAAGCCGGAGCTCTCCGACTACCGCCACTTTTTTGACGACATCCTTCGGGAGAAGGAATACCAGTTGTCGCCGGAAGAAGAGGCGCTGCTGGCCCGGGCCAGCCAGATCTTCGAAAGTCCTGATGAAATTTACGGAATCCTTTCGAACGCCGACATGACTTTTGATCCCATCGACAACGAAAAGGGTGAAACCGTCGAGATGTCCCATGCCCATTACAGCCTCTACCTGGAAAGCCGTGATCCCCGCGTGCGCCGCGAGGCCTTTGCCAGCATGTACAAAACTTTCGGCCAGTTCCGCAATACCTGTGCCACCACCCTGTCCAATGCCATCCGCGTCAACACCTACAACAAGAATATCCGCGGTTTCAAATCAGGTCGCGAGGCGTCGCTGTTTAAGAATGCCGTCCCTGAGTCGGTCTATGACAGCCTGCTTGAGGC
>JAAZGN010000140.1 GCA_012511185.1 Clostridiaceae bacterium | reverse complement strand
CCACGCTTACCGACGCCAGGCGAAAGCTCTCCAAATACTCGAGCTTCAACGCCGCAAAATACTCGATGATTCACATCTCCGTCGAGGACCGCGATCCCAAACGCGCGGCGGATCTGGCCAACGCGTACGTCGAATGCCTGCAGGAGCAGAACAGCCGGCTGGCGGTGTCCGAAGCCGCGCAGAGAAGACTGTTCTTCGAACAGGAACTGGACAAGGAGAAGGTCCTGCTGGCGGAGGCCGAAACCGATCTGCAGAAGATGCAGGAACAAAAAGGACTTTTCCAGGTCACCAGCCAGGTCTCCGCGGTTATCCAATCCATGGCGCAGCTGCGGGCGGAAATCGTGGCCCGCGAGGTGGCCCTCGAGCGCCTGAAGGCGGGGGCCACCGCCCGGAACCCCGAAGTCCAGCGCCAGGAGATCGAGATCACGGCGCTGCGGGGGCAGATGAAGGAACTCGAGGCAAAGAGCTCCAGAGACGGCTCCAACCCCTTCATGCCCACCTCCATGGTTCCGGAGGCCGCGCTCGACTACGCGCGGCGCCTCAGGGAGGTCCGGTATCACGAGGCCCTCTACGAGCTGCTCGCCCAGCAATACGAAGTCGCCCGCATCGATGAGGCAAGGGAATCCCCGGTGATTCAGGTGGTGGATCAGGCCGTGCCGCCTGAAAAAAAGAGCGCGCCGAGACGCAGCTATTATCTGATCATTGGGCTTTTTTTGGGCGCCGTAGCGGGAATGGTTCTGGCGTTAGGTCTGCAGGCGGCGCAGGATGTGTCCGTCTCCCGTAAGATGGAAGTCTTCAAGAAATCGCTCAGAATTCGACCCGCAAGATCTGCAAGGCTCGACTGAAGCCATCGCTTTCAGCCAAACCTCGGCCTCATTGGGGATGTAAATGGCTCGCTTTTCGAGATGGGCAAGGGCCGGGCTGGACTCCAGTTATGTCAAACGCCTGGCCAAGAACCTGGTGTGGCTAATCTGCGGCAATTTTGGCGCGCTGGTGATAGGTTTTTTCGTGAATGCCTATCTTGCCCGCAAGCTTGGCCAGAACGCCTTCGGCATTTATAACTATGCCCAAACCATAGCGCTGTATGCGGCCATGATGGTCGACTGCGGCCTCAATGTTTACGGCAACCGTGCGACCGCCCGGGATCCCGCGCGGGCGGGTCAGTTACTGATCAATATCACTGCATTCCAGCTGATACTTGGAACTTGCGTGGTGGTGTTGTCGGTGAGCGCTGTCCATCTCTTTCCCGCATGGCCGGCAGATGTGAGTCCAGTCGTCGTCGTGTCGCTCCTTTGGTTATTCCCTTTTGCTCTCAACATCGAATGGCTGCACCTGGGATTTCAAAAAATGCGTGCGGTCGCGCTGGGCCGTCTGATTCAGCACGTGGTCATCTGCCTCGCGACCCTGTTGCTCGTGGTCGATTCCGGCTCTGTGGTCTGGGCTCCCCTTGCCCGTCTCATCGGCGGCGTGGCGAGTGCTGGATGGCTTCTATGGCGACTGCCCTCAGGCATTTTGGGGGCGGCCAAAATGCGCCTGCGGCAAACCGTGGGCTATATCCGTAGCTCCAAGTGGTTCTGGATGTCTTCCCTTTTTGTGCAAATCTATCATGGATCCGATATCCTGATCCTTCAGATGACCCGATCTCCTGCGGAAGTCGGGCAGTACAGCGCGGGCTTTCGTCTCATGAGCATGGGCATCGCCGTCATCGCGCTCATCAACGTCTGGATGTTCCCCATTCTTTCGGCGGAGTATGGCAGGGATCCCGGGGTATTTCGGCATCTTCGTAAACTGTATTGCGCGACGGCGGGTGTCATCTCCGGCATCATTTTGGGAGTGGGTCTCCCTTTGGCGCCAAAAATTGTCCTCTGGGTATACGGAGACGAATATCGCAATTCCATGCCGATACTCCAGATACTGATGATAGCGGCGGCCGTGCTGACCATCAACGGGGCGTTGTCACAACCGCTGTTGGCAGCGGGAAGTGAGTCGGGAGT
>JAAZGN010000139.1 GCA_012511185.1 Clostridiaceae bacterium | reverse complement strand
GTCAATGTCCTCCAGGTCGGAGCAGGGACGGCCACGGCCATGCTGACTTCCTTCTCCCTGACTTTCGTTGCCTTTGCCTTGCCTGCCGGCTTGATCGCCGGGAAGTGTGGCCGCAAGAAGACCATCGTCACGGGGCTGATCCTCCTGATCGCCTTCATGCTCCCCATGATTTTCATTAATCCGATCCTGTCCACCTTCGGTGTTGACATCGCGAACGCCTCCACCCTTATGATCAAGCAGATCGTTGTCATCGCGCTTTTAGCTTCAGCCGGATTCGGCTGGGCCTGTGTCAACATCAACTCACTGCCCATGGTGGTTGAGCTGGCTTCGATTGATAAGATCGGGCGCTTCACAGGCTATTACTACTTTTTTTCCTTTGGCGCATCGATCTTCAGCCCCATTTTGTGGGGAGCCATCCGCGACCTTACCGACGATTACAACACCCTTTTCATCTACGCGGTTATTTGCTTTGCCCTCGCACTTGTATCCATGCTCTTTGTCAAGCACGGTGAAGTCCACCAGCACAGCCAGGAAGTGATGGAGGAGGCCACCATGGATCTCGATTGAGATTCAGCCTTCCGCGACCGTTTCATTTGAGCTAAGACGCCGGACATGCGATCACTTGTCCGGCGTTTTGCAAAGGAGAGTCCGATGAGAACAAAAATCTTCGCCCACAGGGGTGTCAGAAAGTATCATGCGGAGAACACCATGACTGCCTTCAAGGCAGCCGAAGCCATGGGGCTGGATGGGATCGAACTCGACGTCCAGCGCGCGGCCGACGGGCAGCTGGTCATCTGTCACGATGAAAACCTGGCGCGGTTGACGGGTCAGGATCTCTGGCTCAAGGACCTGACTTACCAAGAGCTGTCACAACTGAATATTTCCCATTACTTTCCCGGCTCCCCCCGGGAACGTGCCCCCTTGCTTGATGAGTTTCTCGCGTGGTTTAAGACCAGCTCCATGGTGGTCAACCTGGAGCTGAAAAATACGGTGATTCCCTATGAGGGTATGGAAGAAGCGGTACTGGACATGGTCGACCGCCATGGCCTGCGGGACCGGGTGATTATTTCATCTTTCAGTCTGGAAAGTGCCGCGCTTTTCAAGCAGCTGGCCCCCGACATGGATGTGGGATTTCTTTACCAGAAAATGCCGCCATCCTTCGTGCGAAAAGCATTGAGACATGAACTGGATGCCATTCATCCGTTTTATGCCAATCAACTTTGGCCCTGGCTGATCCGCCAGGCTCACCGGCAGGGATTGAAGGTGAGAATCTGGACGGTCAACCATCCTCTTTTTATTCGAAATGCGCTCTGGCGAGGGGCCGATGTCATTATGACCGACGATCCGCAACTGGTGCTGAATATCCGCGACGGGAAAAGCCGCAAAGGATATTCTGCTGATCGAAATAATTAAATGAGAAGCCTGTCAAAGGCATCGGCCAGGTCATCGACGTCCCTGATTGTGAATGGCCATGGAAGCAATCTGTCCGCCAGACGCCGGGTGCGGACGGCAGACGGCTTGACTTTGCCATCAGGGGAAATCAGGTGAACGAAATAAGCCGGCTGCAATGTGCGGCGGGCTGTGTTTGATTCACAAAGCAGCAGACCATCCGGATCCATGCTGGCATTCAAATCCTCAAGGAGGCCCGGAAGTATTTTTCGAATGCCTGTCTCCGACGCGACAAGGCGGACGACACGCTGACATCCGTTCTCGAAGAGGGCGCGAACCTGAGGTTTTTTCACCGCTATGCTTTCTTCAAGAATGCGGCGGTCTTCCTCCTTGGCGGAGTCTTCTATTTTCAGCGCGCACACGGACCGACCCCGCCGGACCAGGTCACGCGCCAAGGAAGCGCACAAGCTAGTCTTACCCAGATCCCGATGATCCGAACCGACCAGAACCATCCGGTCATACCTTGGGATGCTACACGGCATTTCCCCTGTCGAAAGGACCCTCGTTGCCCGGTCGAACAAATGGATCTTTGATCTGAAAAAGCGGGCCCGCCCGGTAAGTGCTTCCATGGCAAGCCGGCATACGTTCACGACCGCGTCGGTGTCCGCGTCACCAGCCAGGTCTGTTATTTCATCCGTTAAAACTTTCGGCCAGGTTTTTTCTTCTGAAAAGAGCAGGGCAAGACTGCCTGCATAAGGATCGACCAAGGCCGTTAACAGCTGCCTGTCATCCTCATAAGCCAGTACCAAGGGAATACCCTGCACCCGGCACGCTTCCTCCAGCAGGACATGATCTTCTCGTTCAGTTGAACAGTCAACCAGGAGATCAGTCTCATCAGGAAACAAAAAGTCGCGGGAATCGTAACGTGAGATCCGGATCAGGCGCAGGCCGGCACCACTGCCGGAAAGCTGGACGGCCCGGACCAGGGCTTGTTCTGCATTAACTGAGTAATCCCCCATGGATGAAAGCAGAATAAAAGCCTTAACCCCGGCTCGGGCCAACTGCTCTGTGATCCTCACCGCCAGCCTGTTTTGTCCCGCAATCAGGACTTGGCGGCTTGCGAGCATGAACTGTTCCGGCAATTCAGTCATATGACCCAATACAGCACGCCCTTCACTGGCTCCCGCAGGAGACAAAAAGGCCTGCTCCCACCCCCAGAGGGGTTGCTGTGGAACAGGCTTTCTATTCTATTCTGCCTTCAGAACAGGAGTAGTTATGTATCTAATATTAATAATCTATTTCGATTGAAGCCGCACCCTCCGACAAGTCATCTTCGAACATATTCCCGCCGATTCCCTCATCGTCAGTATTGGTACTGGAAAGCAAAGTTGCCGTCGGTTCGGCCTCATCATCCGCTTTTTGTGCCCACACGCCACCCACGGTAATAACCGCGAGCAGAAGAACAATTAAGATTAGTGTGACGACCCTTTTCATCATATTTTCCAGTCAACTAATTATTTTTCACATAAATTAATATATATTCATGCTATGATTGCCAGTATTTTGGCTAGTATTACTAATATATTGATTGATATTACCCAATATCCTACTCTTCACATAGCATAAGCTTTTATACCACAGTCCAAGCCTTTTGCGCAAGTACCTGTCTGGTATTTGTTAACAAAACCCTCATTTCCCCTGCCTCTGGTCCACGGAATAATGACCCTCGGGCGACGCCTTGTGTCTCCCGGAGCTATAATGGGCCTGATACCTGGTAAAGCTGTGACGGGAGACTTGGCCGCGATGACTGGGAAAGTTGGACATTTTATTTGCGAAATCCGCGATCTCAATGAACGGGGCCAGGGCGTCGGTGTCGTCGTGCAAGATGGCTCCGCCTCCCCGCCGCGTCAGGGAATGGTTTGTTTCGTAGACGGGGCTCTCCCCGGTGAAAAAGTGGCTGCTTCACTTATCGAAGCCAAAGGTCATTACCTGGTGCTCGATCTTGACCGGATTATTGAAGCGAGTCCCGACCGCATTGAAAGCGATTGCGATTATTTTCCCCTTTGCGGCAGCTGCCGGCTCCGGCACCTGAGTTACGCAGCCGAACTAAACTTCAAGGAACAAGGGGTGCGCGACCAGCTCAGCCACAAAGGACTGCTCGAAAGCGGTTCCCCGGTTTTTAAATCAATCATGAGTATGGAGCATCCTTTTCATTACCGGGGCAAGAGCATCTTTCCCATAGCCGTGTCTGACAGCGGTGAAAATGATCTCCAGATCGGCCAGTACAGCTATGGCTCTCACGACCTGATTGATCTGCACCACTGTGAAATCCAAAGTGAGGTGGCCCTGATCCTGGTCAACCGTGTAAGGGAGCTTGCCTCACGTGACAGGGTCACGGCTTACATGGAAGAAAGGCAGGAAGGAACGCTCCGCCACCTGCTGGTCCGGACCGCCTTTTCAACCAGGCAGGTCATGCTTGTTTGCGTCGTCAATGACAGGAAGGCAGACCCAGCCATCCTGTCATGGATCCCCGACCTGCGAGCCTCCCTGCATCCATCGGAGTTCACCCTTCAAAGTGTCTGGATCAATGACATGGAAGCCATGGGCAACCGGATCCTGTCCTCCGATTACCGGCATCTGGACGGCAGTGAAACCATCGAGGAAGTGATCAACCAAGTTGCCTACCGAATCTCCCCCGACAGCTTCTTTCAGGTAAATCCAAGGCAGGCGGCAGTCTTGTTCGAGGAGGTCATCCGGGCGGCGCGGCTCAGCCCGGGTGAACGGGTTCTCGATCTCTATTCAGGGGTTGGCGCCCTCAGCCTGCAGTTGGCTTCGGCCATGAAAGACGCTACCCCCCCGCTTGAAGTGACTGGTGTCGACCGGGTCACCCAGGCCGTGATGGATGCCAGGATCAATGCGAAGATCAATGGACTTCAAAATCTGACCTTTATCGAGGCCGACGCGACCGCCTGGCTGGAGGCCTATGAAGAATCTCCCCATAACCGCCCCTTTGATGTCATCGTGGTCGACCCGCCACGCAAGGGCCTGGAACCGCAAGCACTTGATGTCATCCGGCAATCCGGCACACACCGCATCGTTTATGTCAGCTGCAACCCGGCCACCCTGGCCCGGGATCTGGCCCTTCTGACCGATGGTTACACAGTAGAGCGTGTCCAGCCCCTTGACCTCTTCCCAAGGACGACACATGTTGAGACGGTAGTATTGATGTCAAGGGTTGAGAGTAAATAACCCTGAAAATCACAAGTTGAGAAATGGTTATAAGCTACTCTCGGACAAGCTTTCGGAAAAAGTCAGAAAAAAAGAAATTTTGATAGTTGGGTGTGCAAGCTAGATTTTTTAAGATTGTTTGTATAAGTTAGATGGATAACATGCTAAAACAGACTAACCAACACAGAGGATTTTAGAACAACGTTGAGTAGGCTATTGGACTGGTGTTAAATCAACGTAATGAGTTTGTCTAATAAGTAAAATGTTAAATTAATGTGGAAGAAGGTAATATCTTGAAAAAATTTAACGAAGTTTTAAATATTATAACCTGACTTTTACAGTTTGAACTGAATCAACCCACCCATTCACGACATCCTCTATCTCCCAAACTTGCCTAATGTGCAGGTTTGGGAGTTTTTTCATGAGGGAAATGGCATCCGGCTATTGCGTTAT
>JAAZGN010000018.1 GCA_012511185.1 Clostridiaceae bacterium | reverse complement strand
CCTGACCCGACAAGGCTCGGGGCTTTGGCTGACCTGAAAGTGAATACAGCTTATGACCTGCGGGTCAAGGGTTCGTTCAACAGGGCGTATTCCTGCCGGCCCGCATGGTACAGCATGCCCGTATTCAGATCGTTGATGGTCACTTGAGCGATTTTGTTGATGTCGAGAAGTCCGGGGATATCCATAAATACACCATTGACTTCCTCAAGGATTTTTCCAAAAAACTTGCCATAATGGGAGGTGGATTGAAAACACAGGGCGTCAGCGAGTTTCTGAACGTCTTCCTCCGGTTTGGCTTCCAAAACAAGATATGCCCTGCCTGCATAGTGTAAAAGATCGTCGGGGAAAGGTCTTCCATAGTCGTTGGGATCTTTTCCAAGCGGGGCAATGGGTGAACTGCCGATCAACTGTTTTACCCGGGAAGAATCGCTGCCGATGCTTTGTTCCATGGAAAAAATGACATTTTCATTGACCCTGCCGGCGATTTGTGTGGCGCCGGCTGCACTCAGGACGGGGGCGACCACCAGAGTCAATTCCGGTGGTCGGAGACCGCTTTGACTTGCTAATGACCTCACCCATGCCTCTGAAGGAAGGTCATCGGACTGGACGACGGCAATGCCACAGGCGGGGACTGGCTCAATCATTATGCCCGGTACACCGCGCTGGCTGGCTTCTAAACAAAGACGGATGGGGCCGGATACCATTCTCCCGTCTACATCACAGGCTGCCTGCAAACCATAGGCTGAAAAAGTCGGGAAAAAGGATTGGACGGTTATCCGGGGCAACACGATGCCCCCGATGTCCGTCAGATCAAGTGACGTGGTGCAACACCCCCCCTGGCAGAGTTCTGTGATCAGCCGCCCAGCCTCAAGGGAACCCCGGACTTCCACACCTGCATCTACGATCTGCGCGCCTGAGTCGAGTGTTGCAAATCTCAGACCGTAGTCATCCCTGTGATTCCACAGTCGCCCCAGTAAGGTTCTGCATCTTTTTTCCATTTGAAATTGTGCCACATTCAAGTGTTCACCCTCCTGCCGGATTAGCTTCCTATTTAGATTTGACGGTCTGTATAATAACGACCTGCTGCCACAATTTCATCATAGAGCAAGTCTTCATCGATGAAGAGGAATTTTCTATCCCGCATGACCAATTTGCCATTAATGATGACTGATTCGACGTCACCGGCTTTCGCGCAATAAATCAGCGCTGGTACAATGTCAGGGTTAAAGCTCAGCAGATGGGGCGCACTAAAATCCAATATGACGAGATCCGCAAGTTTCCCCGGCGCAATGGTGCCAGCGTCCAGTCTGCAGGCTTTTGCCCCCCCGCTGGTTGCCATCCGGAGCAGCTGATGGGCACCGGTAACCGCCGGATCTTCGTGCGTTGCTTTTTGCAGCATGACGCCTGCCCGCATCTCTTCAAAAGGATCCAAAAGGTCATTGGAGGCTGCTCCGTCAGTTGCCAACGCGATCTCCAGTCCAGCGTCCATCATGTCTTTCAGTGGCGCAACTCCGCTTCCGAGTTTCATATTGCTTTTTGGGCAATAGACGGGAACAACGGAGCAACGGTGTGCCAGTTCGATTTCTTTCGGAGTCAGGTGCACGCAATGGACTGCAGAAACCGGACAGGAGAGAAGGCCTGTTGTTTCCAAATACTCCAGGGGATGTTTCCCCCATCTTGCAAGAGCCTGCTCCACTTCGTCTTTTGTCTCGGAGACATGGATTTGAATTCCCAGCCCGTAAGTTTCCGCCTGTTGCTTCACCCAAGCCAGCAAAGCTTCACTACAGATAAAAGGTGCAGAGGGTCCCAGGGCCACCTGGACCAGATTATCTCCTGTCCAGGGGCGGTGCCAGCGCTCGACCAGATCCAGAACGTTTTCCATCTCATCTTCAATCGAGGCCCCTTCTTCTGAAGGTCCCCACTGGTCTGACATCTCGACGGCAATCACACCCCTCATACCCAAATCAACCCAGGCCTGGGGTATCAGATGCGATTGGAAGCCAAGGTCCATGTCAATGACCGTAGTAATTCCGGACCGTACCATTTCCATTGCGCCCAGCATGGACCACAAATAGGAGATCTCTCCCAGGCTTTTCTTCCCGTCACATTGAGTCAATTTTTTGATGAAGGGCAAAATGATCTCATCGCACCAGGGAGTCAGTGGCAGATCGTCTCTTTTCCCCTTAAGGAATGATTGCCATAAATGGGTGTGGGAATTGATCAAGCCTGGCATGACCAATTTTCCCCGCCCGTCCAGGACCGTGTGACAGCGATCAGGATCCTGCACAAGATCCGTTCCAATCCCGGCAATAGTGTTCCCCTCGATTAAAAGATCCAGGTCATGTTTGATCTCATCGTGATGGCAAACTATGTAGGAAACGTTTTTTACCAGGATCATCTGTCACTCCTTATCATTTGATGTCGATGGCCTACAATCCGCTTGTTTTGGGACCGTCCTTGCTCTTGCGCATGGAATAAAGCATCGTGATCAAGAGTGCGCCGATGAAGGGGAAGGCCATCAGCAGGCGGGGGGAGAAATGGGTTGTTGCTTGGATGATGTCGGCGACAGCGGAGATTGCTCCGAAGGCCCAAGCCACCATCAGTACCCTTAGAGGATTGTTGTTTCCGATGACGACGACAGCCATGGCAAGCCAGCCCCGGCCGTTAGTCATTCCAACAGGTCCACCCATAAAAGCACCGATGGGCACTGACAGGGAGGCTCCGGCCAAACCACAAAACAAGCCGCATCCGAGATAGGACAAGTACCTTATCTTGTCCACGGAGATTCCCCTCGCATGCGCGACCCAAGGACTAATACCAACAGCCATCGAATGGCGTCCAAAGGTCGTGTAGAAAACAATCAGATACAGCAGAATGGTCAGCACAATTCCAAGGTAGTCGATCAGGTGGTGACCGTTTAGAAAACCATTCAGCAAAGGAATGTTGCGGATCAGTGGTATATCCAAAAGAGCCAACCGGGGGGCATCCTTGAAAAGCAGCGTGCCTTTTAGTCCCAGAAGCCAACTTCCAAGAAAGGTTGTCAGCCCCGTTGACAGCAAATTGGTAGCTATGCCCACGACGAAGATATCGGCTTTAAGCCTGTTCGTGATAAAAACCATCACCAAACCCACCAACATGGCAACACCGACGCCCGCTCCCATACCCAAAACGAGACTGCCGGTGGCGTTACAGGTGAAGACCGAAAAGAAAGCCGCCATCAGCATCATTCCTTCCAGCCCCACGTTGAACATGCCGCTCAGGCCCGTTAGCAAACCACCCTGTGAGGCTAATAAGATGGGTGTTGAAGTTGCGAAAATTGTAAATAGAAAGCTGTTGATCTGATTGTAAAGCACGAAGTCACCCTTTAGCCTCTCTTAAATCTTTACGTCTTTTTGAAAAACTGAACAGTGCCTCTCCGGTTACCAGGAATAAAATAACTGCCTGAATCAGCTGGGCAATGTCAGGCGAAATGTCTGAGAATAGAGAGGCATTCT
>JAAZGN010000240.1 GCA_012511185.1 Clostridiaceae bacterium | reverse complement strand
GTCTGTGACCTTGCGGGATCAGCGAATCTGAATCACAGACTGCACCCGGAGAAGTCCCTTTGGAGATGATTTCGGACAGGGGTTCGACTCCCCTCGCTTCCACCGTAAAGACCTGCCCCCGGGGGGCAGGTTTTTTCTTCTTTCGGTTCCCGGGGATACCTTGTTTTTTTGACTGACGGCCCATAATAAGGCTGACGGCCGGCACATGATGGGGACGGATGAAGACCCTCTGAAAGGGGGTGACTGACATGGAAAAGAATGATAAACGTTTGAAAAGCTCCCTCCTGGTCAGTGGTCTCACAGCGCTATTGACTTTCGGGGTCTTTTACCTGGGCGTGGGTATCTTGCTGGAGACGCCTCTCGTCTTGACCAATTTTCTGGCTATGGCAGTCCTTGGGCTGATTATCGGCTCCATCGTTTTCCTCTTTGCTTTCTTCCGACTCAAGTTCGCCCTGGGCTTTTTTGTAGCCGGCTTTTTGGTCGGATCTGCCTTCATGCTCTATACCTTTTGGGATGGAGCGGCTGGCTGGGAGGACCTGATCGGCCTCCTCTCCTTCCTCTTCCTCCTGGGGCTGGGCCTGGGCATAGGCCTGCTCATCCAGTTGATCGTCTTTTTGGTGAAAAAAGCCAGGCAAGCCTAAAACCAGCCCTTCTTCTTACTGAAGAGCAAACTCAGGACAATAAAGGCAAATGAGGCCAGGGCAACCAAGGGATAGGTCAGGGCGTAATCCAGTTCAGGCATGCGCAGATTCATGCCATACCAGCCCACCAGGAGGGTGGGCGGCAAGAAGACGGCGGTGATGACCGTGAAAAAGCGCATGGTCTCATTGAGGCTGATGTCCAGTTGGTTTTGCAAGGCTTCCCGGGCCTGATTGAGCTGGTCCCTGAGATCGACAATGGTCCGAAGAATGCGGTCGGCCTTCTTTTTTTGAGCTCTCAGGACCTTGATCTGGTCAGAAGAAAAATGCTGATTGCCATCGGACCCCATTTCCTCAAAAACTTCGAGCAGGCCCTGGTAATAACGTTTCAGGCCCTGGAGCTTTTTCCGGATGGGCACGATGGAGGCCAGGCGTTCCCGGGGATCCGCCTCATCCATGCTTTCCAGACTCTCGATCTGGTCGTCAATGTCATCCAGGAGGCCGGCTTCCTCATCCAGGAGACTGTTGAAAAAGAGGATCAAGGCCTGTAAGGGCAGGCGATCAGGAGGCCTGGCCAAGGCCAGCTGCCGATCCAGCTTATCCAGCAGATGCTGGCTGCCGGTTACCAGCAGACGGTCAGCTTTGAGATAGGCATCCATCCGGGCGAGTGCCTGGCCAGTCATGCCCAGGTCCGGTAAAGACAAGGACAAAAAGTCATAACCATCCCGGATCTCATAATGGGTGGACTGTTTTTCGGCCTGGGGGAAATCAGCCGTCAATTCTATGCCGGCCAAGACCAAAAGCGGCAGATTGGCCTGGGGTCCGGCCAGGATGACCGCTGGGCCTTGCAGGCTCTTTGTTGGTACTTGATCCAAAATAGCTTGAGGGGTATAGATTTTCATGGGGAATCCTCCTGGGGCAAATAATTTTCAATAATATGATTCATTCTTACATCTTTAATCGACAGCAAGATGGAACCTTTACCGTTATAATAACAGTGTATTTTCCGACAACTGATCTACAACCGGGTCTTTTAAAGCAGACGTCCATGGGATTTAATGGATGACTAATTATTAATTTCCAGGAGAGAGGCCATGCGCTTTGAAACCGTCAACTGTCCTCAATGTGGAGGTCCCCTGGAAGGGGTGGCAGAAGCTGGTTTTTATTGCTGTCCTTATTGCAGAAGCCAT
>JAAZGN010000258.1 GCA_012511185.1 Clostridiaceae bacterium | reverse complement strand
GGATAATAGTGTTCACGCAAGTACTGTAGCTTTGCTTCAATAAAGTAATTATCAACTACATAAATATTATCATTAATTAAGCTCTTATATGGGTTTAATCCATCAATTCCATTATCCTCCCAACATTCTTGATTGTCCGGATAACCCATGCTACAGCCGCCGAAGTAAGAATAATTGTCGTTCCAATAATTGAGAGGAAATCGTTCCCAAGGCGCGTAATAGTAAGGTAAAGTTAGACATGTAGATAAGACATCACATAGATAATAATGCTCCGAGTCGTTTTCCATATGCTTAATAATATTCTTATAAGGTTTTGCGGCGGTAATAACATAACGATATTTTAATCCAAAGTAGTCTTCGTATTTTAATATACTGTCCGTTTGTTCAATATATTCATTATACGGCATATTTCTATAAGATTGATCTTTGATATATGTAGGCGCATGAAGTACAAGAAGGACTGCTGTCAAAAAAACCAAGGCTTTTCGCAATCCCTTTTTGGGAACGTCTCTCATCGAAACACATGACAGAATACTGACAAAGAGAGAAAAACCAAGGCCATAGACAATTCTATATGGAAATCGACCCATGTAGATAAAAGCACAAAGCATGACGAAATATCCCCAAAAACACAGAAAATTTCTTCCGGCTGATTTCCTATCAATTGCTAATGCCAATAAACCAAGCATAAGACTGCTCATAGAAACAGGATTCAATATTAAAAGAGGCGGCGAGAATTCATCCATTATTCTTTCAGCAGGATGTGCTGAATCTTCAAAGACTGATTGATAAACCTTCCCGATTTCTTCGAGTCTTTGGGCAGGGTAGTTATCGTTATCCGTAAAACTCCAGGATTCGAGCATAATATAATCAAGACCATCCAAACCCAGAGAGTTAAAACCTTCTTCATAGTGTTTATATTCTGCCTTGCCAGTATCAGTTATACTGGCGCGGATACGATTGAGTTCATAATATTCTCTGTATTCGGGAATCTGATTATTGATGTAATTGCCAATGAGCTCAAACATAAAAAGTCCCAAAAGTAAAAGAAGACAGAAACCTGCTTTCGGCAACACTTTTCTTACAATCTTCTCATCTTTCCTTTGCTGTAAAACCTTGAGCAGGAACATCATCGCAACAAACGGCGCCACTAGATAAACACAATTGAAGCGTAACAGAGATCCGGAAAGCATCAAAACAAAAGCCAGGATAATAGAAACGATCTTACTCGCCGAAGGCTTATTATCAGAAGGTACTTTCTCGGATTGTGTCCAGAGTGTTTCAATCAGTAAAAGCCCACCGGCTGCGATTATCGCCGAAGCAGCTTTCGTAAATTGTGGCAAGATAAACAAATCATCCGACAAAAAGACTGTGGCGAGCACAGCGAATAAAACCCCAACCACCCTGTTGTTTTTTTTAAGACAGACATAATTTACAGTAAAAATGGAGGCAAACCCCATTATCATTAAATTGACAAAATACCAACTTATATAACTGGTGTGAGAGTATAAAAACACGAGAACATACCCTAGCAATACATTTGAAAATAACATATGCGGATTGTATTTACCGTTATAAGCGCCGCTTAGTATAGCAGCAACACCGGGGTCATCGTTCGTTTCATATTTGATATCACAAAATAGAAGCACAAGAATAAACGCCACAAGTGTAATCAGTGCAGCGATGAAAAATTCACTTTTTACGATTGACTTCATTCTGTTTTGCTTCATAAGGCACCTTAAATCGAACTAAACATCTTTGAAAAATGGATGTTTTTCACTAAGACATTATAACATAAGAACGTCAATAGTCTCAGGCAGGGTTTATAGGGAACCGCTGATTAATTCCTTAAAACAAGTAATCCGTGCCAAATTGAGCCAACGGGTGGTTCACCACCCGCCGGAATCGTGGCTCCGCCACACCGGTGTATGCAGCGAAGCCACGCTGGCTCATTTCGTCATGTATTACTCAGTTGATTTCTTTCTTTGGTTTGGCTAACCAAAGAAAGAATATATAAGAATTCCAATGATGATAAAAACAAGCGCAACCACTTTCCTATAAGATAGTTTTTCGCGAAAAATACATACACCAAAAATAGTGATATATATATAACTTGTTGCTTCAATGACCGGTCCCCAAGACAAGGGTATTCCTTTATAAGCAATTATCGAAAGAAATGTTGCTGCGAAAAAAATTACGTAAGCTGTTATCACGCGAATATTGATGTATTCCTTAATTCGCGAAGAGTGTTCCTTCTGTGATTCCTTTTTTAACAGAACTTGTGCAACAGCACTGATAAATACTCCCAACAAGAGGATTGATGTGAAAAACAGTATATCATTGTTCATTTTTCTCTGAATCTCCTGTATAGGCAAATATAACGATGCCTGCGATAATTAGTGATGCTCCGGCTATTTTTCCAATACTTATCGATTCTTCAAAAAATAAAAGTCCCCAGATAATGCCCCACACAACCGCTATTGCTCGATTCGCATAGGCTTTTGTTAAGGGCATTCGTTTAATGATCTGTTGCCAAACAATCGCATAAACTCCAAGCAAGATAATGATTAGCGAATACCAGAAACAAAATTCAGCACTTAGAAAAGCATAAGTTGACGCAATCTTACTAAAGACTCCGCTTAATGAGTACACAACTAGAAGCAGGTGGAGTATGCACAGGGTTTTAAAATCCTTACTCATTCTCTATGCCTCTGTATTGGGCAAATATTCTTCAATCAATGATCGATCGGAAGAAGAAAAAATAAAGTATCCATATCGATTGCTGCTATCGGTTACTTCTAGTGGCGTAAGAGTATTGTTAATGGCATAATCAACAATTATTTCAGGATGTTCTCGTTTCATAGTTCTTAAGGCATTAAGATCGTTTTGATTAAAAATGAACCGGACAGCAGCATGGGGCCCGGGGGACACTCTTACTTCAGGTTCTATGTCAAGAGCAATGTCAATAACGGCCTTTAGATAATCAAATCCTGTTGATATCTCAACTAATGACGATCCGATAAAATCTCCGCCAATCCTTCCACCAATTTCGATTAATCGAATTGTGCCATCTATTGTGATCTTAATTTCGGAATGTGCGGCCCCATCCTGAATTCCCTAACTATTCAAAGCGCGAGAGACAATAGCTTTGATTTTCTCAGTTATTTCAGCAGATAACAACGCCGGTTCAACATGTCCTATCTCAATAAAATGGGGCGAGCCGGTAGTGTACTTTCTCGTAATCGCTAAGAAATGATGGATGCCCCGCCAGGAAACATATTCAATACTGTATTCATTTCCCTCCACAAATTCTTCAACCAATACACTTTTTTCAAAACCCTGATCCAGTGCGTGACGAATGGCATCTTCCAGTTTGGAATAACTAAAAACTTTTGTTATTCCCCGACTGCCCGAGCGATCCAGGGGTTTTACTATTACCGGAAAAGTAAGCAGTTCATCACTTAGCTCTGTTGAAGATTGTACTTTTATACTCTTCGGTGAAGGATCGTTGTTTTCAAAAAAACACTGCCGCATATAGAATTTATTCGTTGACTTAATTGTGGCTTCATTAGAGTTTCCAATTAGCCCCATCTTTTCAGCGACATAATTAACTGTAACTACGGCCAGATCAGAAGCAATTGTGCAAATCCCATCAATACCAATTTTCTGGCATTTCTCCAATATTGCGTCTTTCTCGATTATACTGATCGGATAAAAACAAAATGCCGTTTTCTCGCCGATCGCGTCTTCCTTATATGCAAAAACATGTGTCTCTATTCCCCGCTGATTGGCTTTTTCAATCAACGGGTTTTGCAGAAATGACGCACCGATTATCGCAAGTTTTTTCATCTTTTCCATAATGCATTAAATCTTTTCTTTTGAGCTTCTTCTTTATAGTCTATTAAATAGTCTTTATATAAATATTGGGGTTCATATCCCAAATCATGTTTTGCATTGTCAATATCCATCACAAAACTGACAAAGGATTCTTTTTCTGGTTTATAAATAATCTCAGATATCGAATCTTTCGGGGAAAAAATTTCGATAATCCCTCGAATCTGTTCTTCCAATGTTGTCTTTATTCCGGTTCCGGCATTGTACAAGCCATGAGT
>JAAZGN010000138.1 GCA_012511185.1 Clostridiaceae bacterium | reverse complement strand
GCTGGGACACGGGACGCCTCGATTCAACTCTTTCTTGATAGACCTATTTTACCGTAAATAGGGTCGAAGACTGGAATTAATCAGCGGTTCACTAAGAAACAAAAAGAGAAAGGAACTTAGCAAATGGCAGACACAAGAAGAAGATACGATGAAGAATTCAAGCGACGTGCGGTCCGTCTGAGCTATAGTAGCGAGCGGACTATCGCAGAGACGGCGGAGTCCTTAGGAATCCACCGCAGCCTTCTTACACGATGGCGGCGTGAGTACACGCCCTCAGGTGAGGTGACCCAATTGCGTGGGGAGCAAGAGGTGAACCAACGATTACGGATGCGGATCGCTGAACTTGAGGAGGAGAACGATATCCTAAAAAAAGCATCAGCTGGCTGGCAAGTTACTCCAGGGTAGGCAAACCGTCGGATAATGCTTGGAGTGAGAGTTTCTTCGCCAATATGAAAAAGAAAATCATTCATTGGAAACACTTTCCTACCCGCGACATGGCGCGTCAGGCCGTCTTTGAATACATTGAATCCTACTACAACAAACAAAGTGTCCAGGAGAACGTTTGGGTTATCAGTCGCCCCTGGACTTCCTCAAATCGTGGGAACACCAGTGCCAATCACAGGTTGCTTAACAGATTGTCCGATAAAGAGTTGAACTCCCCACCCCAATTTAGCCCCTAATGCCCTAGTGTCAGACCTTCCACGTTCGCGCAGTAGACCCTTCTTTACAAAACCTTGGATAAAAATTCCCGGGTTCTGGCATGCCCAGGACTCTCAAACAAGTCTTGCGGCGGTCCTTGTTCCAGGAATTTCCCCTCATCCATGAAGAGAACCCGGCTGGCCACTTCTCTGGCAAAGCCCATCTCGTGGGTCACAATCACCATGGTCATGCCCTCATCAGCCAGAGATTTGATCAGGTCCAGGACCTCTCCGACCATTTCTGGATCCAAAGAGGAAGTCGGTTCATCAAAAAGCATGACCTGGGGATCCATAGCCAGCGCACGGATGATGGCGATCCTCTGTTTTTGACCGCCGGATAGAGTGGAGGGGTAGACATCCTTTTTGTCTTCCAGGCCGATGCGTCTGAGCAATTGAATGGCCTGGAATTCCGTCTCCTCCCGGATGATTTTATTTGAGTTTGAGCATACGCTCTTTTTTCGCAGTGCCTGCCTTAGAGTTTGCCGCTTCATGTGTAAGGGGGCCAGCATGATGTTTTCCAGCACCGTCTTGTTGTTAAAGAGATTGAACTGCTGGAAGACCATGCCCGTCTGCTGGCGGTGCCGGTTGAGATCGGTTTTGGAACCAGTGATGACTCTTCCGTCGAAGAGGATGGAGCCCTGCGTCGGTAACTCCAGCAGATTAAGGCAGCGAAGAAAAGTGCTCTTGCCGCTGCCGGAGGGGCCGATGAGAGCAACCTTCTCGCCTTTTTGGATGGTCAGCGAGACGTTCCGGATCACTTGGAGATCACCGAAATCTTTACATAGTTTGATGACTTCGATCACTTTTTCGAAGGCTCCTTTCCATAAGCTGGACCAGACCGGTAATGGCCGCGACCAGCAGGATGTAAATCAAAGCCATGACCAGATAAGGGACCATGAATTCATAGTTGTTGTTTCCGATGTAGCTGAAAGCAACATAGAGATCCAGGGCACCCACGAAGCTGACCACCGAAGTCTCCTTGATCAGAACAATAAATTCATTACCCAGGGTAGGCAGGATATTTTTCACTGCCTGGGGCACGACGATCTCCATCATGGTTTTCCGGTAGCTGAGCCCAACAGCCCTGCCGGCTTCCATCTGGCCCGGGTCAACCGACAGGATGCCGCTGCGCATGATTTCCGATACATAGGCACCGCTGTTCAGGCCGAAAACCAGAACACAGACACTGATGGGGGACAGGTTGACCGCCATGAGCGGCAGGATCACGTAATAAGTAACCAGCAGCTGCACCACAATGGGTGTGCCACGGAAAAGAGCCACATAGAAGCGGGCCAGGCGTTTCAGCGCCCTTGCCAATGTCCTTTTCCCGGGGAAGACTTCAATGGCCGCGATCAGGGTACCTGCCAGGATGCCGATGGACAGCCCCAGGACTGCAATGACCAAGGTGTTCTTCAAACCGGCAGCTACCCGGCTGTAACCGTTTTGCCAGTAGAAAACCCGCCAGAATTTTTCCAGTTTTGTTTGAAAATCCCCCATTTTGAAAAATGGCACCCCTGCCCGGAAGGCAGGGATGCCTTCACCTCAATTCGTTTCGTTCATGGAAGTGACAATGAAAGCTGCCGGTGCCTCGTCGATGACCACATAATGAATGTTGCCGTTCAAGAGATCCTGTACCGCCAAAGAACCGGAATTATAACCTACACAAGTCACATCAAAGCCGTCAAATTCCCAGTCTTCATCGCCTTCCACGAAAAACTGGCCGGTCGTTCCGGCCTGAACTCCGATCTTGAAGCTTTTTGTAAGCGATGAAAGGATGGCCTCCACCTGATCCGCTGTCTCGCAGTCGTCGAAGGTCTTGTCCCCCTCTCTGACGATGATCTTCTGAGAGGCGTTGTAATAGGGATTCGAGAAAGCCACGAATTCTTTTCGATTTTCATTGATAGTCAAGCCTGCCATGGCAATGTCGGCCTTGCCCTGACCCACCGACAGGCAAACGGCCTCATAGTCCATATTGCAGATACCCAGTTC
>JAAZGN010000137.1 GCA_012511185.1 Clostridiaceae bacterium | reverse complement strand
TGAAGGCGATCCGACGCTCAATAAAAAGGCGCGTCCGGTATCGCGATTTAATGACAAATTACGCGTCCTGGTTGGCGATATGCTTGAAACCATGTACGACAAGGACGGTGTCGGACTTGCCGCGCCGCAAGTCGGTGTTTTGCGCCGTATCTTTGTCATGGACGTCGACGGGGGGGAGGACCCTGTTGTCTTCATTAATCCCGAAATCTTCGAGTCGGACGGCGATCAGGAGGGACCGGAAGGCTGTCTGTCGCTGCCCGGCCTGTTCGGGATTGTAAGGCGGCCCATGAAGGTCAAGGTCCGCGCCTTCGACCCCGAAGGCAATCCTTTTGAGATGGAGCTGGAAGGCCTGGCTGCCCGCTGTGTCTGTCACGAGACAGATCACCTGGACGGGCTTCTCTTCCGCCGGCATTCACAGATTCCCCTTTGCGCCCTGGACGAGCTGCCTGGCGCGGAAGAAGAGGGGGAAGACGAGACCGGCGCGGAAGGAGCGACCTTGTGACACTTTTCGTCTTCATGGGAACCCCTTTGTTTTCAACGGTTCTTCTCGACCAGCTGGAAAAGGCCAACTTCAGGCCGACGCTCGTGGTCACCCAGCCCGACCGACCTTGCGGCCGGGGCAGACGGCTCACGCCATCACCGGTCGCGACCTGGGCGCAAGCGCGCGGAATCCTGACTCTGAAACCAGGGAGCTGCCGGGACCGGGTTTTCGCGGACAAGCTGAAAGAACTGGCACCTGTCTTTATCCTTACGGCGGCTTTTGGGCAGATCTTGCCCTCTTCTGTTTTGGAGATCCCCGAAAAAGGTTGCCTGAATCTTCACGCTTCACTGCTGCCCCGCTACCGCGGCGCTTCGCCTGTCCAGGCAGTACTCCTAAGCGGTGAAAAAGAGACGGGTGTTTCCCTGATGCGGATGGATGAGGGTCTCGATACGGGGCCTGTGATCGCCCAAAGGCGCATGGCCCTGTCCGACACCATTGGTGCGGGGGATCTGAACCTGGCGCTGGCGCGACTGGGAGGGGAATTGGTGGTGGAGAGCATTTGCCCCTATCTTGCCGGGAAACTGGTTCCGGAACCCCAGGATGAGAGTCGGGCGACCATTACGCGCCTTTTGAAAAAGGCGGATGGCCAAGTCGATTTTGACCGGCCGGCAAAGGACGTTCACAACCATATCCGGGCCATGAATCCATGGCCCGGCGCTTTTGCCTTTCTCCAAGGGAGAAGGCACAAACTCTTGCGTGCGAAAGTATTTGAAAACAGCATAGCCCGGGGCACCCCAGGAGAACTCCGCATCGTTGATAAAAGGATGATCGTCCTGTGCCGGGAAGGAGCGGTCGAGATTCTCGAAATTCAAGCCGAATCAGGCGCCCCCATGGCTTGTATCACCTGTTCCCACAACTTTGTGGAGGGAGCCGTTTTCAGTCCCTATTCCCTGAATGGACAGGCCTGAGCGGAGGATCTTATGCCTTATGTCGGATTGATCCCTTTTATTGTGAGTATGGTGATCAGTCTTGGCGCGCAGTTGTGGGTGAGCCTTAGTTTCTGGCGCTACAACCGCGTTCTTTCCAGCGCAGGTCAGACCGGTTTTTCCACTGCCAGGCGTCTTTTGGACGGTAATGGCCTGAGCGGAATTGTAGTCGAACAGGTCAAGGGCCGCCTGTCGGAATTGACTTACGGATCCAGCTCGGTCGCGGCGGTCGGGGTCGCGGCCCATGAGACGGGCCACGCCATCCAGCACCGTGACGGCTACCTGCCCAACAAAATCCGTTCGGCGCTTCTGGTGCCGGCTAACATTGGATCCATGGCCGGGCCCTACGTGGCCGGCCTTGGCTTTGTCCTGGACGGGTTTCTTTCTGATTTGCTGATTCAAGCGGGTATGGCCCTTTTCGCCGCTGCCGTTCTTTTTTACCTCATCACCCTTCCGGTCGAGATCAACGCCAGTCATCGGGCGCTCAACCTGCTGGAGGAGACGGACATCCTGGCTTCCCATGAGATGAAGGGGGTGCGCCGTGTGCTTCGCGCGGCCGCGTTGACCTATATCGCCTCGGCCATGATCTCTGTTTTTTATTTTTTCCGCCTTAGCTACATGGCAGGCTCCCGAAGGCACGGCTGAGCCGGTCATGACAACAGAGAGAAAAAAAAGAAAAGCCGACCCGGCGCGCCTTGTTGCCGTCAAGGTTATTTACCAAGTCATGGAGGAAAATGCTTTTTCCAACGAAAGCGCTGCCTGGCATTTGGCGGCGCCCGGGTTGGATGCCCGTGACCGCGCCTTCGCCTCGGCTCTGATTTTCGGCACCTTATCCCGGATCCCCTTGATCGATGACCAAATTTCGCAGGTATCGTCGCGCCCGCTGGAAGAGCTTGACCCATGGGTGCGGACAATTTTGAGGGCGGGCGTCTGGCAGCTTTATTTTTCCTACCAGGTGACAGCCGCTGCCGCCTGCGATGAGAGTGTCCGGCTTGCGCGTTTTCTTGCCGGAGAGAAGGTGACGGGCTTTGTGAATGGAATATTGCGCCACCTCGGACGCAGCCGCCCCGAGCCAAGCGGAGACTACCGCGAAGCCCTGGAGGCGGGATTGTCGCCCCTGCTCTACGATTTGCTGGAGGGCTGGTACGGCAAGGATACGGCACTGGCCATTGGCAGATCATCGCTGGAGGCGCCGGACCACCTCGCCATTCGCTTCAACTCCTGCAAGAGGCAGGCCTGGGAGAAATGGCTGGCAGGTGGCGAAGCGGAATCCTTCAAGGTGGAAAAACTGCCCTGGCCTGCCTGTGCCTATGCCGTTCAACCGGGTGGCCGCAGTGTGACGACTGCCTATGCTTATAAAGAGGGTCTTTTCACCCTCCAATCCCAGGCGGCCATGATGGCAGGTATTCTGTCGGGCGCAGGGGAGGGTGGCCGGATCCTGGACCTGTGTGCCGCGCCGGGCGGCAAGACAGGGCACCTGGCCGAACTTGCCGGCTGTTCAGGAACCGTCACAGCCTGCGATATCAGCCCCAAAAAAGTGGCCTTGCTGGATGAGACTTTGGCAAGGCTGGGCCATGCCTTTGTTAAAACATGCGTCCACGACGCCACCTTACCCTCTTCAGACTTTGCACAAGCCTTCGATCGGGTGGTCTGTGATGTACCTTGCAGCGGCTTGGGGCTTCTCCAAAAACGCCCTGAAATCCGTTCACGCGTGACGCGGGAATCGATCGATCGTCTTCGGGAGGTTCAGCAGGCAATCCTTGAAAGCGGTTCCCTTGCGGTCGCGCCGGGCGGCCGGCTGCTTTATTCGACCTGCACACTGAACCCACAGGAGAATGAAGAACAAATCATGGCCTTTCTGGGATCAGAAGCGGGGGAGGCTTTCGAACTGGACGACCTGGAAGAAGAGATCGAAACCGCTCTTTGTGAAGCCATGGAGCCGCCTTTGTCGGGCCGCCTGCCCGCTACGGTTCTCTTCATGCCGCACCGCGACCAGACGGACGGATTCTATATTGCAAGGCTCCGGCGCAAGCCTGCCTGATGCTTTTATATTGCCTTAAGCGGGGTAAAATGCTAGAATCACACGATAGGTTGAAACTCCAGCTGTCCGGCACGGCACTTTCTCAAAAGGTATGTCCGGGTCGGGGGCTTGATGAAACGGGGCAGTGAATTTGATCGATTCCTGCAAAAGAAAGATAAGGGCATGGCGGGTCATTCAATCATTTTCTCGGGGATGACGCATCAGGGTTTTGTCCGGGACCGAAACGAAGACAGCTACGTCATGGATGCCCCGGAGGAGGAGTGGCCGCTCCTGTTCGCCGTTGCCGATGGTCTCGGGGGCCACAAGAACGGAGCGCTGGCAAGCAGGACTGCGATCGCTTACGCAGCGCCTTATTTAAGGCGGTACCTGCCTGCAGCCAATGAGCCGGAAAGGGTCAAGGCCGTCCTGGAGGACGCCCTGCAAAAGAGAAATATCAAGGTCTATACGACCTCACTCGAAAACCCCGAGAATACCGGAATGGGGACGACACTGACCGTCATGGTTCTGTATGAGCAAAGCTGCTATTTAGCCCACATCGGGGACAGCCGCTGCTATATTTTGAGAGGGCGCGAACTGGAACAGTTGACGGTGGATGACACCTACGTCAGTCAGATGGTCGCTTCGGGATCCCTGGATGCGAGTGAGGTTGTTTCCCACCCCAGACGGCACGTGCTGACACAGGCGCTGGGCTACCCTGAATATGTCGAACCGCAGATCACCCATGTTGACTTACTACCCAAAGACCGCTATCTTCAGTCGAGTGATGGCCTGCATGGGGTGCTGACTCAAGAAGCAATCACCAGAGCCATGCGCCAGGCCGGATCCCCGGAAGAGGCATCGTCGTCACTAATTGAACAAACGTTGCAGGCGGGAGCCCCTGACAATGTTACCGTCATTGTCGTTTTCTCCTGAAGGAGGTTTGAATGATATCGTCACAATCATTTGCCCAAGGTACCGTGATCGCAGAGCGATACCGCGTGGTCCGGACTCTGGGGCAGGGAGGAATGGCGACCGTTTATCTGGCGGATGACCGCAATACGGGTCAGCAGGTCGCGGTCAAGGTCATGCATGATGACCTGGCCAATGATCCGGAGTTTGTCCGTCGCTTTGCAACAGAAGCACGGGCGGCCGCAAGCCTTGACCACCCCAATATTGTCCGGGTGCTGGATTACGGATCCTACGACGGCGTGCGTTATATCGTCCAGGAGTACGTTGAGGGAACGACGCTGAAGGATATTATCCGTCGCAAGGGCCCCATCGATTACCGGCTGGCCACGCCTCTTTTAATCCAGATAGGCCTGGCGCTCGAACATGCCCACCGCCGGGAAGTGATCCACCGCGACATCAAGCCGCAAAATATCATGATTACCAAGGACATGGTCGCCAAGGTGACCGATTTCGGCATCGCCCGCGCGTCCAGTACCAACACTATTACGCTCACGGGTGGGGTCGTCATGGGCTCGGTCCATTACTTCTCCCCCGAACAGGCCAGGGGCGGCCAGGTAACTTCGCGTTCAGACCTCTATTCGCTTGGCATCATGTTTTATGAGATGCTGACCGGCAGGCTGCCCTTTGACGGCGAGTCTTCCGTCGCTGTCGCCATTAAGCACCTGCAGGAAGTGCCCCCTGCCCCTTCAACCTACGTTCCCTCCCTGCCGCCCGCGCTGGACCGCATCGTCTTTCGCTCCATTCAGAAGAATCCTGATGCCCGTTACCAGACGGCCCGGGAATTTGTTGACGAGCTCGATGCCTTCATGATCGATCCCAACGGTGTCTACGGCGTGATTCCCAAATCGGCTGCCCAGTGGGAGACTTCCTCGACTTCGGCCCTGAGCGCCCAGACCGGTGAGACCAATTACGGCAGGATTAAGGAGATCGAGCGGACTTTTAACAAGCGGCGCTCCTCGCGCCAACGTGATACGGCCATCGCGATCACGGTCGTGGTGGCGGCTGTTCTTTTGCTGGCGCTCCTGACTGTCTGGCTGGTGCGCCACTTCGCACCCGGCGAAACGGATGAAACCGATTTGACCGAAATTGTCCTGCCCAATTTCCAGGGCAAGGACATAAACGACATAGCCAATCAACTCGATATGCTGGAAAGTGCCGGCATGATCATCGATATAAAATATGAGATGAGTGAGACGGTCCTGCCGGATATTATCCTGCGACAGGATCCTGAATCGGATGGCAGCCTGAAGATCGAACCCAAAGACGTTACACTTTCGCTTTTTGTGTCGCTCGGCCAAGATTCCGCCGTGGTGCCGGAAGTGACCGGCAAGTCCTTCCAGATCGCTGACATTGAATTGAGGACTGAAGGTTTTCTTGTCAAGTTTACGCCGGAGGTTTCGACTACTGTTGGCAAGGACACCGTAATCCGCACAGAACCGGCCGGGGGAGAGTTGGCTCCCAAGGGATCAACGGTTGAACTTTTCTACAGCACAGGCCCCGAATATGTCGTTATACCTGATCTACAGGGCCTGCCCTACAATCAGGCGCTGGAGTTGCTGGAGGAAAACTCCCTCCTTTTAGGCGGCGAGATATCGATTTCGGGCGAGACCATCCCAGACAATGACAAATATGTGATCAAGCAGTCTCCTGAACCGGAAGGCAAATACCCTCCCAACACACTGGTTCTTATTACGGTCGGCACGGCCAAGAACCTTTACGACTATCTCAATCCGACGACTATTCCCGAGGAAGCCGTCATGCTGGAGGTCCGCGGACTGACCTTCCTGCGGGCCATGGAGGAACTCGATCCGCTCGGTGTCGCCGAATACCGGATGTCAAAATGGAATAATACCACTACGCTGGATCCCAAGAATCCTGATGACCGGTCAAAGATTTTTATCATCGAGCAAAACCCCAAACCAGGCGTGAAATTCAAGCCAGCCGGTGGCGTGACCCTGACCTACGGTTCCGCGGCCGACCTTGAGGCCTACAAGAATCCGACGACTACGACTACGGCACCCCCGCCAACGACGCCAACGACGCCTGCTGAGACGGATCCCCCCTCGACAGACGATACAGATCCGTAGAGTATAGGTGATAAAGAATGGCGGTTAAGCGAAGCAGATCACTGGAAGACACAAAACGGGCAGTCTTTTTGGATCGTTCCCGTCCCTTGCTTTGCCCCTCCATCCTGGCTTCCGACCTGGCTGACCTGGCCTGCTCGGTCAAGCGGCTTGGCTCAAACTTTGACATGGTTCACTGCGACGTCATGGACGGTCACTACGTACCCAACCTGACCTTTGGCCCGCCCATCATCGCAGCTTTGTCAAAGCATGTCGATCAGCCCCTGGATGTCCACCTCATGGTGACCAACCCCGACGATCTGCTTGCGGAATACGTCAAAGCGGGAGCGACCTCCCTGGTGGTTCACGTGGAAGTGCTGGATCATGCACAGCGGACCTTGGCCCGGATACGGGAGCTGGGGTGCTTCGCGGGGATTTCGCTGAACCCGGCAACCCCGCTTGAATCAATCCGCTGGCTTTTGCCCGATCTGGACATGGTACTTTTGATGTCGGTCAATCCCGGTTTCAGCGGCCAGTCCTTTGTGCCCCAAGTCATGGATAAGATCCGGGAGCTGCGCCACATGATCAATGAGTCGGATTATTCTATCCGGCTCCAGGTTGACGGCGGCATCAACCGGGACAACGCGGCCGATATTGTGCGAGCCGGCGCCGACATGATCGTGGCGGGTTCCGCCATCTTCGGCCAGGATTCGCCAGCTGACGCGGCAGCGGAGCTTGGCCGGATCATCCGGGGCGCGAAAGCGCGCCTCTGATCCTGTGTCACCGCTCCTTTTCGATGCCCTGATCGCCCTTGCCGGATCAGGCAGCAAGTCTGACTTTTTCGCTTCATGGGCAATTTCACGTTCCCGAAAAATCCTTGCAGCTGACGGCGGGGCGGATCGCCTCATGGAGCTGGGCTCTGTTCCCGACTATGTGGTGGGAGACTTTGATTCCATTTCCGAAAAAGCATTGAAGACACTGGCGACTGATACGGTCTGTGTCCAACTGGTCAGGGACAAGGACTTTACGGATGGGGAACTTACGGCAGCAGCCGCTGTCCTGCTTTCCTGCGATCAGGACCTGAAGAATCCCGCTTTTTCAAATCCGGATGGCTACGCCCTTTACGCTGCTTTCGGGAAAGCAGGGGACCTGACCGGAAAGTCCTATGCTTTTTTGAATTACACCGGTGAACGTGCCGACCATCAACTGGCCAACATAGCCTTGGGCCGCCTGCTTGCCGTCCGCGGCGCCACGGTCTATCTCACCGACGGCATGACCCTGGGCCGGATCGTCAAGGGTCCGGCAGCAATCAATCCTGTGTTCACGGCGGATTGTTTTGACGGCGCTCAAATAAATGCACCCGGCAAGCGCTTTCTTTTTTCCGTATTGCCCCTGGACGATGAGGTCGACGGCCTGTATCTCAGTGGATTGAAATGGGAGCTGGATGGTGTCCGGCTTCCCATGGGACGGTCGCTTGCCTTGAGTAACCGCGCATCAGGACCCTATCCCATGCAGGTGACAGCCAGGCTGAAAGCAGGCACCGTGTTTTTCTATACCTTCCCGGAGGTTCTTTAAGCCTCAGTCCTTCAGCTCCAGCTTAATGTAGCGCTTCTTGCCCATGCGCAGGAGCAGCTCACCGTCTTTGAACAGATCCTCAGTAAGCTCCGCATACAGTTCCCTGACCTGCCCGTCATTGACGTAGAGGCCGCCCTGTTCGATCAGCCGTCTTGCTTCTCCCTTTGACTTGGTCAGCTGGAGGCTTGCCAGAACGTCAATCAGGGGGCTGTTGAGTTGATCCCTGCTGACTGCTTCAGAGGGAACCGAGGCGTCATCACCGTTGCCACCGAAAAGGGATTTGGCTGCTTCTTCGGCTTGTTTGGCTTTTTCGTGGCCGTGGACGATGGCCGTGACCTCATAGGCCAGCCGGATCTTGGCATCGTTGATGGCGGCGCCTTCCAGTTTTTCGTATTGGTGGATTTCATCCATGCCGATGAAGGTCAAAAACCGCATGCATTGGGTTACCTTGGCGTCCTCTACGTTCCGCCAGTACTGGTAGAAGTCGTAGACGGAACACTTGCTTTCATCAAGCCAGATGGCGCCCCTGGCTGTCTTACCCATCTTCTGGCCGTCGGAAGTTTCAAGCAGCTGGAAAGTCAGGCCATAGGCGGCTTCCTGTTCCTTTTTTCGGATCAGTTCGGCCCCCGCGATGATATTAGACCACTGGTCGTCACCGCCCGCCTGGAGGCGGCAACCGTATTTGCGAAAGAGCATGAGGAAGTCATAGGCCTGAAGGATCATGTAGTTGAATTCCAGGAAGGTCAGTCCCGAGTCCAGCCGTTGCTTGTAGCAGTCAGCCGAAAGCATGCGGTTGACGGTGAAGTGCGGGCCCACCTCGCGGATAAATTCGATGTAGTTCAAGGGGACCAGCCAATTGGCGTTATCGTCCAGGATGGCCTTGCCGGAGGAGAAATCGAGCAGGCTGCTCATCTGCTTGATGAAGCAGCCGACGTTGTGTTCAATGACTTCAGGTGTCATAACCGAACGCATGTCCGTGCGACCGGAAGGGTCTCCGACGTAACCGGTCCCTCCGCCCATGAGGGCGATGGGGCGGACACCCGCCTGCTGCATGTGGCTCATGATCATGATCTGGACCAGATGGCCGACGTGCAGGCTGTCCGCTGTCGGGTCGAAACCTACGTAGAAGGTCGCACCTTCCTGCGACAGATAATGCCGCACCTCTTCTTCGTGTGTGACCTGCGCGATGTAGCCGCGCTCAAGAAGTGTGTCAAATACATTTTTCTTCATGTGTGCAACCTCCTTTGATGGATTACTTGAATTAATGTATCACAATTCCGTTTAGCGGATTTGAACCGCTTCGCGCTCGAACTCGCTTTGGCGGGCAAGTCCCGCATGGCAATTCCACAGGGCTTGGGCCTGCAGATCCAGGTCCGCCTGCTTGCGGGCTGACTCATCTTCCAGTTGCCGAAAATCGGATGCCTTCATAATGATGGGGAGGCGGGCCTCTTTTCGCATGAAGGACAAGAGCCTTCTGCCTTGCCGGTTGAAACCGAGGACGCGGATGTAGGCCGGTCCGTCACCGGTCAGCGCGGCATGGTCTGTCTCAATGCCCAGGGCCGCCGCCAGGATGGCCCGGCGGATGCGGGTGGCCGGATGGGAACGGGTCGCCACATCACTGATGAAGCGGTCGTAGGG
>JAAZGN010000136.1 GCA_012511185.1 Clostridiaceae bacterium | reverse complement strand
TTTGCCGGCAGTTTTTGAGGGAGTTTTTACCCCCATCAGGCGACATGGTTGTCCTTGTGGCCAAAGGGCCGGGTCACACCACGGAGATAAGCCTGAAGGCTCTGTTACCCCACTCCTTCGGACCTTCGGATCTCGATTACCTGCATCAATAAGGGACGACCGGCCCGCGAGGGCTGTCATCGTATAAGAGGATTGACTTGCAAGAGTCATCATCAAACAGGAGGAAAATATGAAAAAAAGAATGTTTAGCCTGGTTTTGGTGCTGGTATTGATACTGGCGCTTGGCGTCGGCTGCGCACCAAAAGAAGGCGAAGAGCAGAAAGGTAAAAGGGTCGCGCTGATTACCGACCTTGGGGGGATTAACGACGAGTCATTCAACCAATCTGCCTGGAACGGCATGAAACAGCTGGAGGCGGATGGCTACGAAATCTCTTTTGTTGAGTCGGAGAAAGAGGCGGATTACGCCGTCAACTTCACCAACAAAACCGAAGAAGGCAATGACCTTGTCTGGGGCATCGGCTTCCTTATGGAAGAATCTATTATCAATGCCTCCAAAGAGCACAAGGACCAGAAGTTCGCCATCGTTGATGCCGGCTTCCCCGAAGGGGAGTACCCCAACCTGATCGGCGCCATGTTCAACTCGGAAGAGTCGTCTTTCCTGGTTGGCTACATTGCCGGCCATGTGACTGAGACTGACCACGTTGGATTTGTCCTAGGCATGGAAGGTGACGTCATGTTCAGCTTACAGTACGGCTATCTGGCCAGTGTGGCCTACGCCGACAAGGAGCTGGGCAAGGATATCCGGGTCGACGCGGTGACTATCGACACCTTCGGCGACACCGCCAAGGGCAAGGCGACTGCAACCAAGATGTTCAGCGACGGCGCTGATATCGTCTACCATGCGGCGGGGCAAGCCGGTTCCGGCTGCATCACGGCTGCCAAGGAAATGGGCAAATGGGCTATCGGCGTTGACCTGGATCAGAATGAACTGGCACCGGACAACGTGTTGACATCGGCTTTGAAGAACGTCGACCAGGCGGTTTATCTCCTGTCGAAGCGTGTACTCGAAGGCGAAGATGTTGGAGGCAAGACCTTCTTCTTCGGCCTGAAGGAAGGCGGCGTAGGTATTGCGCCGAGCTCCGACAAGCACGTTCCCAAGGATATCCTTGACAAGACAGCTGAAATTGAAAAGCAGATCATCGACGGTGAGATTACCGTACCGATCACCGAAGCGGAGTTCGAAACATTTAAAGGCAACCTCGGATAGCTGAGGAAGGCTTTCGGGATGCAAGCAGAATGCCCGGACACTCCTTGCGGGGTGCCCGGGCGACTATTATGGAGACTGAAGTATGGAGCAGGACACCCGGACCCTTCCCGATGAAACCCGAGGGAATGAGAATGAAACAGCCGATGCCCTGAACAAAGGACAGGGAGGTGTTTCGGATTATGCAGTAGAGATGTACGACATCTCCAAATCATTTGGACCCCTGAAGGCGCTCGACCATGTCGACCTTGCTGTCCGCAAAGGAACCATTCACGCGCTGCTTGGTGAGAACGGTGCTGGCAAGTCAACACTCATGAAAATTCTATACGGACTTTATTCGAAAGATGCCGGCGAAATCAGGATTATGGGCGAACCCTGCGATATTAAGAATCCCAAACAGGCGATCACACACGGGATCGGGATGGTCCACCAGCACTTTATGCTGGTTGAAAACATGACCATCGCAGAAAATATTGTGCTGGGGAGTGAGGTGACCAAATCTCTTGGACGCCTGGATCGCGAGAGGATGAACCGGACCATCCGCGAGTTCGGCGAGCAGTATGGTTTGGAAGTCGATCCGCGCCAGGTCATTATGGATGTTTCGGTCGCCACCCAGCAGCGTGTTGAGATTTTGAAAGCCCTGTACAGGGGAGCCGATATCCTGATTCTTGATGAACCTACGGCTGTTCTCACTCCTCAGGAAATTGACAATCTGATCGTGACCATGCACCGGCTGGTCGAGGGCGGCAAGACCGTCATTATCATCACCCATAAACTGAAAGAAATCATGGCTTCCTCGGAATACTGCACCATCATCCGGAGGGGCAAGGTTGTCGATACTGTCCGGGTCCAGGATGTCACCGAGAAGGATCTGGCTTCCATGATGGTCGGCCGCGAAGTTATGCTGACCACGGAAAAAGACAAGGCGTCCCCCGGTGAAGTCATTATGGAAATCAATGATCTGACCGTCAAGGATAACCGCGGGATTGAGAAAGTCAAAAACCTTTCCCTCCATATCCGAAGGGGCGAGATACTTGCAATCGCGGGCGTGGATGGCAACGGGCAAACGGAACTGATCGAGGCCATTACCGGCCTGCGCAAATCCGAGCAGGGTGAAATCATCGTCAATGGACAGCATATCGAAAACGGCCTTCCGCTTGACTCGCATAAGTCGGGGATAAGAACCATCCATGAAGACCGCCATAAACGCGGCCTGGTACTTGACTTCCAGGTAGGGGAAAACCTGATCCTGGAATCCTACAAAGAAAAACGCTTCCAAGGCAGGTGCGGCCTTCTCTCCTGGAAAAAAATCAACGACTACGCCAACAGGCAAATCGACAAGTATGATATCCGGCCAGCAGGGAGTGCCCTTCAGCGAGCCAAGGAACTGTCCGGCGGCAATCAGCAGAAGGTCATTGTTGCGCGAACGGTCGAGCAGGAACCTGATCTCCTTCTCGCCTGTCAGCCGACACGCGGTTTGGATGTCGGCGCCATTGAATATGTCCGCCAGGCACTTGTTCAACAACGTGATCAGGGGCGGGCCGTATTGCTCATTTCCTACGAACTTGATGAGGTATTCGATATCGCCGACCGCATCAATGTGGTCTACAATGGCCAGATCGTGGCCGATCTTGATCCCCAAACGACCGATGAACAGGCCGTCGGCCTCTTAATGGCGGGAGGTAGCCAATGAGAAAGTTTGTCATTCAGGCCCTGAAGAAACCCTTCACTGCCGTTATGATCGCCATTCTGATCGGTTTTCTCGTCGGAGCGGTAACTCTGGCTCTTGGTGGTTTCGATCCCGGACGCGGCTACAGCCTCCTGATCACGGGCGTTACCTCGAACACCCGCCGTATGGCACAGGTTCTTGTCAATGCCGTTCCCATCATCATGACGGGTCTTGCCGTTTCCTTTGCGGTGCGTACGGGTATGTTCAATATCGGGGCAGACGGCCAGTTCATTATGGGCCAGGTCACGGGAGCCATCCTTGGCTATTACGTACCCATGCCTGCCATCATCCATCCGCTCTTCATCATGGTCTGCGCCTTTGTGGTCGGAGGGCTCTATGCCTCTTTTGCCGCTTACCTGAAAAACCGCTTTGGCATTCACGAGGTCATCTCTTCAATCATGTTGAACTGGAATGCCTACTATTTCATGAATTTCATTGTCAACATGAAGAGTGTAAAAGTTCCGGGGTCGCAGCATTCGCCTGAAATCTTTGATACAGCCAAGATCACCTTCTTCAGCAGGGAATTCCGAACGACAGCAGAGGGGGAGGCCCTGCTTGCCAAGCATCCCTGGCTTGAAAGTGTCGTGAGGACGGACGCCGGCTACGCCATTCTGGTCATGATCGCGGTTACCCTCCTCCTATGGGTTATTTTGAAATACACGAGAATCGGCTTTGAACTCCGGGCGGTCGGCTACAACTATCATGCTGCTGAGTTCGCGGCCATGCCGGTCAAACGAAACGCCCTCCTGTCCATGTTCATTTCCGGTGGAACAGCGGCCCTGGGAGGCGCCATGCTGGTCATGTCGACTTCCTATTTCATCACCATGCTGGGCGCGACGGAAGGTTATGGCTGGGACGGAATCTCCGTCGCCCTGATTGCGGGCAACCATCCAATCGGCTGTATTTTCGCGGGGCTCCTTTACTCGGCGCTGAAACTCGGTGGTACCGAGATTCAGTCCAGGATGGGCGCGCCGACGGAAATCATCAACATCATGATCGGCGCCTTGGTGCTTTGTATTGCCTTTGCCCCCGCCCTGCCCAGGCTTGCGGAACGGCTGGAAAGGAAGGAGTAGGTCATGAATCTTCTGAATACGGTTCTTTTAACGGTTTCCATCAGCCTGATGTATTCGGCGCCCCTCATCTTTACCGCGCTCGGCGGAGTCATTACCCAGCGCGCGGGTGTGGACAATATCGGCCTGGAGGGCATGATGGCATTCGGCGCCTGCGGCGCTTCCATCCTCTGTCATTTCACCGGCAGCCCTTGGATTGGCCTTGTCGTCGGTGCCCTGTTTGGCGCGACTCTTGCCATCCTTCACGCCTTTATCTCCGTCACAGCCAAAGGGAACCAGCTTATTTCCGGTATCGCCATTAACTTCATCGGGCTTGGCGTCGGTGTTTTCCTGACGCGTTTTCTGTTTAATGGCGCCGCCCAGTCAAACTCGACCATCAACGAGCCCTTGCCCAAACTGCTCGGACTTCTGGGAATCGATAAATCAAAGTCGCGCCTCCTTGAATCTTCAGAGATCGACCTGACGGTTATCTTCGCCTTTGCTTTTGCCGTCTTGATCTGGTTTGTTCTGTACAAGACCAGGATCGGCCTTCGGGTGCGGGCCTGCGGCGAACACCCGGGCGCTGCCGATACCCTGGGAGTCAATGTGACAAGGATCCGCTATGTGGCGACCATCCTGTCCGGTGTCATGGCGGGGCTGGGCGGCGCGGTGACGTCGCTTACCATCAGCTACCGGTTTACTCCGACGGTTATCTCCGGCCAGGGATTTATCGCCCTGGCGGCCGTCATATTTGGTAACTGGAAACCCATCGGAGCAACGCTGGCCTGCCTGCTCTTTGGCTTTGCCCAAGCACTTACGGTGGTTCTCGCGGGAATTCCCTGGCTGCCGACGCAGATTCTTGCCATGCTCCCTTACGCCTTGACCCTGTTGATCCTCGTCATCTTCGTCGAGCGCTCGACGCCACCAAAGGCGCTGGGTCAGCCCTACTTCAAGGGACAGGCCTAGGGAAGCGTCATGAACCTGCATCAGGGGGGAGCGATACCCTGGATCGTCGCCGGTGGTATCAACATGGATATTCTGGCAAAACCGGCGTGCGCTTTTCGGCCGGGCGACTCCAACCCCGGTTCCATCATGGAGCGGCCAGGCGGCGTCGGCTACAATATCGCGCGCAATCTGGCCTGCTTTGGAAGCCAGGTCCTTTTTCTCACCGCCCTGGGCGGCGACTCCGCCGGAACAGCCCTGGTCCGCCATGCGGAGGAGCGGGGACTTGATCTTTCATCAGCGCTTATCAAAGAGTCACATGCGACCTCACGCTACCTGGCCGTCCATGACGGGGAAGGCGACATAGTGGTTGCCATCAATGACATGAACATCTTTGAAATCATGGCGGCCGATGAGGTTGCGCCGTGGATAAAGCTGGACAGCAGGGAGCTTTGCCGTGGCGCGGTTCTTGACCCCAACCTGCCCGCGCCCGTTTTGGAATCGCTGGCTGAGGCCTTCACCGTCCGGCTTTATGCCGATGCCGTGTCCATAGCAAAAATCGACCGCTTGTCAGGGGTGCTGCCCAGGCTTTATGGCCTCAAGGTCAACCGTCTGGAAGCAGAGCACCTGACGGGGATCAGTATAGAAAAAATAGAAGACGCCGCACTGGCTGCCAACAAACTTTGCGAAAGGGGTATCCGCTATGTCTGTGTTTCGCTCGGGACAGATGGCGCCCTTTTTGCCGACGGATCTGCCCTTGTCCTGGGGCGACCCGCCGGGATTGTCCATGACGGCAACGCGACGGGGGCCGGTGATGCCATGGCCGCGGCCTTTGCCTGGGCGGCCAACGACGAGGCCTTCAGCTTGGAGGATATCGCCCGATACGGCGTCGCAGCAGCCACGCTGGCAGTGGAATCGGACGAGGCGGTTAACCCTGCGCTTTCCTATGATCTTCTGCTCCGGCATTCGGAAAAGGTAAAAATAGAGGTAATCAAATGAATCAATTGAATCACTACCTTGAAATTTCGCCCAAAGTCAAGGAAGCACTGCAAGAGGGCTCGCCCGTGGTGGCCCTTGAGTCGACCATCATCTCCCATGGCATGCCCTATCCCAAAAATGTCAAAACGGCGCTTGAAGTGGAAAGAATAATAAGTATTTGCGGCGCTTTGCCAGCCACCATAGGGATCCTTGACGGGAAAATAAAGGTCGGTCTGACGCCGCAGGAAATCGAAAGATTGGGGAAGGAAGGCCTTTCGGTTTCCAAGACTTCGCGCAGGGACCTGCCCTTTGTTCTGGCCGCCAAGGTCACGGGAGCGACAACGGTGGCCGGCACCATGATCGCGGCCCATTTGGCCGGCATCCGCTTTTTTGCCACCGGGGGCATCGGCGGCGTTCACCGGGGCGGTCAGGATACCCTGGACATCTCGGCCGATCTGGTTGAGCTCCAGCAAACGCCTGTGGCCGTGATCTGCTCAGGTGCCAAGTCCATTCTCGACATTGGCCGTACACTGGAATATCTGGAAACAGGCGGTGTACCTGTCATTGGCTACGGTACCGATGAGATGCCGGCCTTTTACACGAGAGAGAGCGGTCATCCCCTGGTCATCCGGGCGGACGATCCCAGGATGGTGGCCGACGCTTTCCGGGTTCAGCGGGCACTGGGCCTGCGAACCGGCATGGTCATCGCCAATCCCATCCCCAAGGAAGCGGCCATGGACGCCGATTTAATCAATAAGGCGATCGGTGACGCCCTCGAGGAGGCAGAAGCTGCCGGTATTTCAGGCAAGGAGGTGACACCTTTCCTGCTTGAGCGGGTTGTAAGGCAGACGGGCGGTGCCAGCCTGGATGCCAATATCGCGCTTGTCCTGAACAATGCCCGCCTTGCCGCGGACATTGCCATCGCTTACGCTGGTAACGGAAATTTCTAGAAAGAAAATTCAGGAGGGAAGATCATGGAAAAGCTCTATCATATTCAACTGGACGACTCCCACGGCGCAAAATACGCCATCCTGCCTGGCGATCCCGGCCGGGTCGAAAAGATCGCCGCTCTCCTTGACCATCCCCGCCTCCTGGGGGTCAACCGTGAATACACAAGCTGGCTGGGCAGTCTTGAAGATGAGCCTGTCCTGGTCATGTCGACCGGCATGGGAGGCCCTTCCACGGCCATCGGCGTCGAGGAGCTCTATATGACCGGCGTCCGCAATTTCATCCGCGTGGGAACCTGTGGCGGCATGAGCCTTGATGTAATGGGCGGGGATCTGGTCATCGCGACGGGCGCCATCCGGATGGAGGGGACTTCGCGGGAATATCTGCCAATTGAATTTCCGGCTGTCGCTGATTTTGAACTGACCGGCTGCCTGGTGGATGCCGCCAGGGAGGGCGGCTACCGCTACCACACCGGTGTTGTCCAGTGTAAAGATTCCTTTTATGGACAACATTCACCGGGTCGCATGCCCGTCAGCTACGAACTGCAAAATAAATGGCAGGCCTGGCTGAAAGGCGGGACCCTGGCCTCCGAGATGGAGAGTGCCGCGCTCTACATAGTCTGCCAGTCCCTGGGTGCCAAAGCAGCCTGTATCCTCAACACCATTTGGAACCAGGAACGGCGGGCTTTGGGCATGGATGATACAGAGAGCCATGACACCATGCGGGGGATCCGGGTGGCGGT
>JAAZGN010000017.1 GCA_012511185.1 Clostridiaceae bacterium | reverse complement strand
GGTGTACACCGGACACGCCTTCCTCAACGAACATGACGGCGATGTCAGGGCCGGCCACTCCTGAGACATAGGAGTGAAAGTTGATGGGTCTGCCGACCTCATCCTCAATCAGGTCCAGGGCCGGCCGAGGGGCCCGGCACTGTTTTCTGGTGATGGGAATGCCGCCGATTCCCTGGGTGGTCCCTTCAATCATCGAATCAATGGGGGACTGGTCGGTGGTGCGGATCACCATGATGTAATCGACGCCGGCCCAGACGGCCATCCGCATGCGGCGGACATCGTCTTCAAAACGCCCGGACGCGATTTCCGTCGTGATCACACAGTCAGGCTGCGGGTCAATGTAACCAAAGCCGCGGCTTCCGGGCAGGGGAACCGACTGTTTCAGCGGTTTCGATGCTTCATAGTAGGTGAAGTCACCCACCTGCCTCTCTTGATCGCGCTCCTCGCGCCAATGCCAGGGCCGGCGCGGTGAGTGATAATCCTCCAGGCCTTCCAGGATTTTGCGGATGTCGAGCCGTTGATCCGGCTGGAGTGAAAGGGTGGTTTCGCGCGCCGGCACAAGACGGTCTTTTTTCTCCTTGCCGCTCATGACACAGCCTCGCCGAAGAGGTCTTCCGCTTCCTTCCAGTATTTGCCTTCCGCCAGGGCAAGACCCGTGTCACGGACCTCCATGCCGAGTTTCTCCGACAGACGCCAGACAAGATGGCCCGCGCCATGTGGAAGTATGCGATGTTCCATGGCACCGCTGACGATGGCCTGTGCCTCCAGGCTTGAGAAACCCATGCGGAGAAGAACACTGCGCTCAATGGCCGGTGTCGTGTAGCTTCTCCCCGCCTCAACGAGCGGATCGACAATTTTCCCCGCCAAGTCCCAAAAATGGTCGTAAAGCGCCTGATCAGACAGGTCCGCCAAATGCTTTCGCCTTTCTTCAAATCCTTGATCGGTCACTCTCAACCCTCCCTTTGTTCTGCAACCTGAAGGTCGCGGAGCAAGGCTTCGGTCTCTTCGGCACCGAGGTTGATCTCGGCCGCCATGTAAAGGATCTCTTCCCCGGACCACTGGTCACGGCCTTCCGCCATACGGCGCAGTGCCGACAGCCTCAGGCGGCCCATGTCATAATCACGGACGCGGATCATGGAGGGGTGGACCGGTAGCACGATCGACTGTCCGGCGATCTCTTCTTCCGGGTCACCAAAACAGACATCGATTCCGTTTTGCCTTGCGAATGTCAGCTGAGGCATGGGGTGCTTGCCCGCACCCGTGTATTCCGTCTCCTGGACGACGATGGTCTGCTCCTGGGGCAGTTCACGCGAAAGCGCGAATGCCGCCGCAAGCGACGTATTTCCGGCGGGCCCCCGCTCGATTCCCTCCAGGGAAGCCAGCATTTCTGTCGTATAGAAAACCTCACCCTGCTTGACCAGCAGATAGCGGTCGATGTAGCGGAGCGCCCGGGCTGCGTTGCGCGGTACATCCGAGCGGTCCGGCAGGGAAGCAAAGGGGATGCCGAATCCCGTATGCCCGGTGGTGAACGATTTGCGGTTAAAGTCGCGGTCGGATGCCATGGACAGGCCGGAAAGATCGACGCTGGCCGCATAAACTTTGGTTTCCTTCAAGCCCGCCTTGATCAGGCCGCGCGCGGTCCCGGTCAGGTTGCCGCCCCCTGCGTGCGTCGCGATGACCACATCAGGAACCAGGTTATATTCCCTTCGGCATTGCCGGGCAATCTCGACTCCCAGGGTCTCAATCCCCGCAATGGCTGAGGGGGAGTAAAGCGAGGCATTATAGAAACCGGTCTCCTCAAGCAGGCTGAGTGCGTAGTAAAAAAGCTCCGGCCCAACAGTCATCTGGATGACTTCAGCTCCCAGGGCTTCGCATTTGCGCTGTTTTTCCAGGATCTCCGGCTGCCCTTTGATCTCACTGTCGTAACACTCCTGGATAACAATGCACTTGAGTCCCAGTCGGGCAGCCATGCTGGCGACCGCGGCGCCGTAGTTGCCGGATGTCGCGGCAATAACGCCCTCATAGCCCTTGCGCCTGGCGTCCCAGACAGAGAGTGCCGCGCGGCGCGCTTTGAAGCTTCCCGAAGGGTTGGCAGCCTCATCCTTGACCAGGATGCGTGCGCCGTAACCCGGTTTGGCAATCTTTCTTGCCAGTGCCGTGATGTTTTTCATGTCCATGAGCGGCGTATTGCCGACGCCCATGTCTTTTTGGATCCTGGCCACTTCATCGACCATGATCCCCACATCGTCCATCATGGCTTCATAATCAAAGACGATGCCATCGCGTTCATAGTCGCTGTAATCGATCCCCAGAGCCTTGCCCATGATCTCATTTTGTCTGGCCATGACGGCTTCGTAAGTCATATCTTTCATCAGTCGTCACCCCCAAACAGCATGCCCCGAACCTGCTGGTGAATGACCTGCAATTCGGGAATGTAGTCACCGTAATCATGTGAGGGCGCAAGCTCACGGCTGGTCAGGCTACCTTCCACCGTGCGGCCGCTCATGGTTTTCACGCGGACGCGTTCCCCCACTTCGGCTGCCTCCTCAAGGAGCCAGCCTTTTGTAAAAGCGATCAAGGGCGTCTTGGCCGTGTCCTCGGGAACTTGGGGCGCCCGCTGTCCGACAGGGAGAACGATTTCCTGTATGACGGCGTAATCGCCCTGCTTGAAATCTGTCTTTCTGTCGCGATCCACCTGCTCGGCATAGTTGCCCAAAATTGCCCTTGGTACGGGCAGGTCCAGCATGGAACGCAACCCCGGTTTTGCGGAGAGCACATGGGGAATCATGTTGACCACCATGGCGATGGTTCCGATCCCGCCCGGCGTCTCGGGGACGATGGACAGGTTCATATCGTAGCCGTCGGCGTGAATGGTGACGTAATCGCCGGTATTTACCCCTTCATCTTCGGGGCAAATCTGCTGCGGGTGATCAAGATGGATAAAAACCTTGCCATCCGCCGTCCGCCCGTAGCTCTGCTGGCGGATACCGGCGAGATGGTCTTTTTTCGCTTCCCCGTAAGCCGACTTGCGGTCGACATTGGTGACAATGGGTTCCCGCGTCTGCTCGATGCTGACCAGTTCAACTCCCATACCGGCAGCGATCATCTCCATGGATTCGGGGAAACCGACATGGCCTGCCAGGCTGTCTTCCGCGATGCGGCGTTCGAACTCCTCCACGGAAATACCGACACCCTGCTCCTCCATGACCGCCTTGCCGAAGGGAGCCAGGTCATTGATC
>JAAZGN010000135.1 GCA_012511185.1 Clostridiaceae bacterium | reverse complement strand
GCAATCGGGCAGGGTTTTCTTATTCTCCTCGGCGTCGGGGCTGAAGACCATGAAGAAAGTTGTGCGAGGCTTTGGCAGAAAATCAGGAAACTGCGGATATTCAAAGACCGTGAGGGAAAAACCAATCTTGATTTGGCCTCCGTGGAGGGCGAAGTCATGGTTGTTTCGCAATTTACCCTGTTTGCTGATACAAAAAAGGGGAACCGGCCCAGCTTCACCAATGAGGCGCCACCCGACAAGGGCGAACGGCTCTATCGTGATTTTGTGGAACTCGCGCGACGCGACATCCCCATGATTCAGACAGGTTCGTTCGGCGCTGAGATGAAAGTCAGTTTGATCAACGACGGTCCCTTCACCATTTGGCTCGACACGGATCAGTTTTGACAGGCTAATCTTTCGGGTCGGGGCGACAGGGAGGTCATCATCCAATTGACCTCGGGATACTTTGCGGTCAGCGTCCTGAAGGCTTTCTCCCTGTCTTTCTCATGATTAAATAAAGCGAAGCAGGCAGGGCCGCTCCCTGTCATGGACGCCGCAAAGGCGCCCGCATCACGCATACCTTCCAGGATAAGCCTGATTATGGACTGATCTGCCTGAATTTCCAGAAAATCATTGCAGGCCATGGCTCCGATCCCCGGGCGATCATCTCTTTCGAGTGTGGCCGACCACCACGCAAAATCCGGACCTGCCTGCCTGCCGGGTGCCAGTCGGTCACCTTGGTCCAGCCTCCTGGTATCAAGTAACCGAAAGGCATCGGCTGTACGAACCGGGAAGGGGGGAAAGGCCAGTAAAACAGGATGAGAGAGACTTTCGATGGCGTTGGACACACGCTCACCCACTCCCTGGCAGAAGCGGATACCGCCATGCAGGCAAAAGGGCACATCGGCGCCGCAGGCCAGCGCGAGGTGGTCAAGCTGATCCATAGACAACCGTCTGCGGTCAAGCTGGAATGACTCTGCCAGCCCTCCCTGCCAGCACATCCAAAGAAAACGCAGAACCGCTGCGGCGTCCGCGCTTCCGCCGCCAAGACCCGCGGCCATGGGAATCCTCTTGTCAATGTGGCAGTAAAAATGAAGGGACTGCGGGGCAATGCCGGTCGCATCGAAAAACAAATACGCCGCTTTGAAACACAGATTAGCCTCACCGGCGGGTAGTTGACCGGAATCTGAGCTGAACTCCCAGCCGGTATCTTTCTCCGTTACCCGGCGCAAGCCTATATCAAGACGGTCAGCCAGATCGACTGTCGCCATCACACCGGCAAGCTCGTGGTAATCGTCCGGCCTGCGTCCCAATACGTGGAGAGACAAATTAATCTTGGCCCGTGCACTTTCAGTCGACCGGCAGGGAGGAAATTCAGTCACGGCCTAACGGCTGTCCTCCGTTTGCAGAAGCAGTCTTTCAAGACCATCATCGTCGAAGGCGATTTCGACAACATTAGTCAGAAGATCAATGTAGCTAAAACAGACATGTTCACTGTAGGTCGGGCTGACGGGGCAACAAACGGTAAAAACATTCGATGAGCAGTTCTCAAGATATCCTTCGTGTATGACCGTCCGGCGGCGCCCTCCGTTTGACTTAAGCATGATACGTTGTCCAAGGCGTTCTTCCAGTTCAGCTCGGCACGAAACCAACTCAGATTTTGCAATCAATTGCATTCACTCCTCTATTTAAAATGTCAAAGACACACATGTAGCCATCAAACCGCATTATACCTGAAGAGGCTTAAAAAATCAAGAAAAAAATGGCTCCGGAAACACCTGTTTTCAGATCATATCAACGACGACGCCGCCCCCCAGAACACGGTCGCCGTCGTAGAAAACAGCGGACTGGCCAGGGGAAGTGATCCGCACCGGCACTGCAAAGCAGATCCTCGCCTCACCGTACTTCGGCCCCGCCAAAACAGTCGCGTCGCAGGGTGTTCCCTGAGACCGAAGCTGAACACCGGCACGAAAAGTGCCGGGCAGGGGCCCCGCCAAAACCAGGTCGGTCAGAAGGGCTTCCTTCATCAGGGCAGAAGACTCCTCGCCGAGCGTGACCGTGTTATGGAGGTGGTCGGTGGCAAGAACAGTCATCCGTCTCCCAAAGGACTGGCCGAGACGGCGGCGCTGCCCGGGCGTGTATTGCCAGCTTCCCTTGTGCTCACCGATCACTTCTCCTGCCGGGTCAATAAAGAATCCGCGTTTCTCTTCCAGGCCCCTGCGGCCGAGGAATGCTTTCAGCTGATTCTTTGCGATGAAGCAGATATCCTGGCTGTCCCTGGTCACCGATACCGGATCATGAAATTGTTGCGCCAGACGGCGCACCTCCTCCTTGGATAAATTCCCAACAGGGAACAGAAGCCTGCGGAGCAGGGAGGGCTCGAGCCTGTACAAAAAGTAGCTTTGATCGTAACGCCGGTACAGGGCACGGTGGAGCCAATGGATCTGATCCTTCTCCACTACACGCGCATAGTGGCCGGTGGCCAGATATTGAATGCCCAGCTGGTCCGCCAGGTCACTCAAAACGGCAAACTTGAATCCGGCGTTGCACATGACGCAGGGATTGGGTGTCAAACCGCCCTTCCAGGCCTCCACGAAAGGGACAACAACTTCATCGTAAAAGGCCTGCCTGACATCCAGGACTCTGTGGGGGATCTCCAGGAGCCGGGATGACCTTTGCGCCCTTTCAATCCTGGACGCGTCAGCATGGTCTTCCTGCCAGGTCCGCAATGTCACGGCTGTCACATGGTAACCTTCCGCCTGCAACAAGACGGCAGAAGCCATGCTGTCCACGCCCCCGGAAAGGCCAAGCAGAACGCTGCCCCTGGCCGCCCCTATGCCGGGTTTCTTTTCCTGATACTCTTTCACCCTTCCATTTTATGGATCAAGGCGAAGGTTGTCGAGTTCGATTCCCCGCGGGAAAGAAGAAGACGCGAAACGGGCAGGATTCCCTTTTTTATCGGGAATCAGCTGCCCGTTCCTTCGAGGTGTACTTTCAAAGTACGCCTCCTTTCCTGTCCCTTCATGGCCGCTTTGCCGGTCATAGTCAGACGACCCCATGAACGATTCCGGCTATAAGAATACGGTTTGGTGCGCTTTCGTTGCGGTCACCTGCCTTCTCAATGAAAGAGGTTACGCACCCCTGGCTTCAGGTATTCCGCACCCGCACGCACTTGCGCGGTCTTCCGGGACACTCCATTGTCTGATTACTTGCAACTTTCCCGTGTATCCGGTAAATCCGGATGCACATTTCCGTCTATGTAATCCAATCGAGGTTGCTACGATCCTAGCATATTCCCACTTTTCTGTCAATATTTATCCACATTCGTTGAATGTTTATGTACCATAGAAATCCAGCTCGGCAGCGGGCCCCTCTTTCGCTTCCTGTGTCTCAATTTCCAGATAGATTTCCGCCCGGTCAAGAACCCGTTGCCGCGCAAGTGGCGAGAGGCGGTTCATGATGGAAAGCAGGCGTGTTTTCTGTTCAAGGGGAAAGAGGGCATCTTCCAAACCATGACTCAGGGCGGCGCTAATCCGCAAAGGTACCCGGGAGGCCGTCAGGGATTCACTCATATCTTCCATACCGAGAATTTGGTCAAGTGTTGCTCCAAACATTGTGGCCAGTCGTTTGGCCGTTTTGATATCGGGGTAATTCCGACCGCCCTCCCATTGACTGACGGAAGTCTGCGTGACGCCGAGCACCTTCGCCAGCTCGCTTTGCGTCATATGGTTCTTTTTGCGAAAATAACGGATTCCGTTCAATGCAGCCACCTACTTTCTGCTTCAATTCACGTAGTTAATCTACCATTGACACGCTTAATAATACTCAAGTGGATTAATTATCGCAATTCCTTTTTTTATTGAACAAATTAACAGGAATTACACACATCCGATCCACTCGACTATTAATGATAACAGATAATATATTAGCAATACTACAATGTGCGTTACAAATACCAGGAAGGGACAGGTGTGCGAAAGAGGTCATGCTGCCGTGACAGCGAGGCAAAACGGTCAAGATTATGGGATTCGCCGGTCGACCCGGCCGGGGACCACCTGAAATCATGAAGGATGGATGTCATGGCATGATGTGTCAGAAGGGTGAAGAAATGGGATGGAATATCCATGTTGAAGTAGAGGTCAACCAGGTATTGCCGGTCCTGGACGCTGGCGTCCGGCAGGTCAAGCAGGATCTGACACAAATCCATATCGGCGATGTTTTCGCTTAAGAAGAAAGGTAAATCGATCAGCAGCGCGCCATAGTCGGTGCAGTTGAAACATGTGGTGGCATAGGATCCGAGCGAGAGCGTCAGACGATAGCTTGCCGAACGGGAAATGCTGCGGGCGTTTTGCAGATAAAAGGATTTCCAGTGTCTGAATACGGATTTTTTCGGTATCCGCCCTGCAAGCGCCTCCACAAGCTCCACAGCACTTGGTTCCATTTCAGCCATCATCAAGCGGCTTTCTTTCCTTTTGAAACAATTCTCACCTGTCTGAAGCAGGCGTAAAAAGCCTGTCAACTGGACCAGGTTCTCAAAGCGGGGAGGTTTGGCACCGGAAATGGCCTGAAAAAAAGAGCTGGCTTTTCTTTTCTCCGAATAGCCGATGTAACCTTCCTCGACACCTTCCCAAACGATTTCGGGAACCATATGATCCATAAACCGAAATATGTGGGAAGAGCTTGCGATGATCTCGCTTGCCCAGCAAAGGTGACCCCATAACCCCGAGACGCGCGGCCACTCGCGCCAGGGTCCGGCCAGCAGCCAGTGGGCGCGGCCCTCCCGATCGAAGGCATCGTAGATGACGCAATCGCGCTCCAGCTGCCTTGCATGACAATCGCCGATATGCCAGCCGCGCAGTTTTCCAATTTTGCCCAAGCGCTCCCGCAATCTGGTCAGTCCGTCGGTTGAGCAAAGCGTCTGCTCACTGGATTCAGCCATACCGCCTCTATTCTTCACAATTACCTGGATGAATTAATTGTATGATAAGGTAACTCGCACAAACAACAAAGCGCCAAAATGGCGCTTTGTTGCAAAGTCTGTGACTGGATTGATCTTGCAGTCCCTAACTCTTGCGGCCGGGGTAGCGATCGAGTGCAACCTTCAAAATCCGCATGGCATCCTCGATATCTTCTGCCTTCAGCACGTAGGCGACGCGAACCTCATCGCGGCCCATACCGGGAGTCTGATAGAAATTTTCAACAGGCGCCAGCATGACTGTTTTGCCCTGGTACTCGAAGTCTGTCAAAAGCCAGATTGCAAAATCCTCCGCATTGTCAATCGGCAGCTTGGCAGTCGCGTAGAATGCGCCACCCGGTTTCTCACAAAGGACACCCTCCATCTTCTGGAGCGCGTCGATCATAATATTTCTTCTCTTCTCATACTCCTGGCGAATGGGCAGGAAGTAATCCGGGTCAAGGTCGAAGAGGGCCTTGGAACCGATCATTTCCAGTGTCGGCACACATAAGCGTGCCTGGCCAAGCTTAAGCGCTGCCGCCATGACCTTTTTGTTCTTGCTGGTCAAAGAGCCGATTCGCGCACCGCAGGCCGAAAAGCGCTTGGAAACACTATCAATCAGGATGACACGGTCGAGCACATCCGTCATCGACCCGAAGCTTGTCGCCGTTTTCCCGTCGTAGCAAAACTCCCGGTATACTTCATCAGCAATGATGAAAAGATTGCGGTCGCGCGCGATGTCCGCGATACGCCGGACCTCTTCCCGACTGTATACGGCACCTGCCGGGTTGCCGGGATTCGACAGGACGAAGCCCCGTGTTTTTTCCGTAATGAGCCCCTCGATCGTCGGACGGTCCGGCAGGGCGAAGCCGTCCTGGGGATAGGTCGTAATGGGTTTCAGCTCAACAAGATAAGGCGCGGCGAATCCACGGTAATTCGTGTAAAAAGGCTCAGGGACCAGGATCTCCTCCCCCGGGTCACAGGCAATCAGCATGGCCCATTGGAGTGCTTCGCTGCCCCCGTTTGTGATAATGATATCTTCCGTTTCATAGGGCAGCCCGATTCGCTTGTAGTAGTTTGAAATACTTTCACGAAGCGGCTCCCAGCCGTTGGAATCCGCATAGGCGAGAACCTTGACATCCGTCTGCTTGACAGCTTCCAAGAAAACTTTTGGTGTTTCAATATCCGGTTGCCCAATGTTTAAATGGTAGACTTTCGTCCCGCGTTTTTTTGCCTCGTTCGCATAGGGAACGAGTTTGCGGATTGGTGATGCCTGCATGGCAGCACTGCGGCTTGATATTATCATCGTGATACCCCCTTGAGTTGACATAACAATTCTCTTCTCTCCGACACGCTACCGGCCGGGCGTTTTGCATGCCCATCATAACATATCCGCCATCACAGAAACGGCGTCTGAGAGACGCCGTTTCCGCCTGTAACAGGTGTGGATTCCGGCCCTTATTGACAGGAGTGAAAGAATTCATCGACCAGCTCCTGGTGATGGCCGAGAACAATCATGTGGTGGTTGGCGATCGGGCGCCTGGTAAAGTAATCGAGTCCCGAGGGAATCTCAAGCTCCATCTGGGTGCGGCACAGATTGCCTTCATGCATGCTTTTTACGAGGCGGGCATCCGCCGCGTAGTAGTTTTTAAAATCTTCCTCACATTTGAAAACCGTACAGGCACCGGAACCAAAATCAGCTGCAACGGAAATCCCGAGACCGCTTTCAAAGTGTGTGGTCAAGCCGTATTCCTGCGGCATGTTGAGCGGTAAAATGCAGTGGGCAAAGACGATTGTGTTATCAGCCGGATCAAGGCGGGACGGGTTGGCCATAAAGACCGGCTGTCCCGTCAGTTCACCAATGACCGCCATAGAGACGAGCGAACGGCTGTCCCCTTCACAGGCCGCCCAGATCCCCTGGGCGTTCAGGATGCCGAGCGCCAGACAGCCGGTGATGCAGAAGGGTTCCAGCAGATCGAAACAGCGCAGGGTGAAGCCGTCCAGCATGTATTTGTCGACCAAGCGTCTGCAGGCGCCATAGACTTGAAGCGCACGCTCCATCTCCCCGCTGTCGTAGCCTTTGGCTTTCAGCTGGCGTGTCCATGCATTATCTTCATAAATTTGTCGCTCAATCTCCTCCATGATCTCTGCCATGGGTACATGGATGAGCTCCATCCCCGTACGTTGACGCAGAAGCTCCGCGTCGACGGGCCGGCTGATCAGCCAGTCGGATTCACCCGTCACGCCCAGCCGCATTCCTTGAAGCTTGCCGCGCGTTTCCGCGACGCGAATTAATATACGCAGCCGGCTGGCAATTTCAACAGGGTTTCCGTGAAGGATCTCCCCTCTCTTGCCCTGCTCGTTCAGGTAAGAGAGGATCTCCATTGCGGCCGCCAGCGAATTGTGCGAGCGCGTCGTCAAGAGGATATAGGGGCCTTGGACCCTTTCATAGATCAATTTAAATACCTGTTCCGATCCGCCCGAACCGATGAAGAAGAGATTGACAGGCTGGCGTGAAAACAGTTCCTGATCTTCAGTAAAGGCCAGCGGCTCACCGAGCGCCGCGGCAATCTCATCCAGAAAGGCGGCACAGGAAGCCGCCAGGTTTGGATCGCGGTTGTCGTCAGGGGCTTTCACCAGCCAAACTGCTTTTGTCATCCGACTAGCTCCTTCTCATTTTTATCTATTAACAGGAAAGGTTTTCCTGCTGGCCCGGGACGATGATTGAGTCGATATTCTTACCTCTCAATGACTGCCATGTTGCCTTGGTGCAGGCGAAGTAGTCGTTAATGGCTGCCAGCTCGACACCGCGGCGGATCTTGAGGGTCGTCGTCTTGACCATGTCATGCAAGCTGTAAAAATAGGAGCGGATCTCCTTGAAGGATGGCAGGCCGCGGTTGATCTCCTCGATGATGTTTGCCAGTGCCCGGGACATCTCGTCCTCGGTCGGATCGCGCCGGAGTTCCTCGCGCATCTTATCCTGGTTGACGACGACCTTGGCCGTAATGACAATATCGCCGCCCGCCCCCTGATGGCCGAAGACCAGGGCGTCCCGGACCATGCCGTGACGATAAAGGAGTGCCTCGATTTCCTCGGGGAATACCTTCTTGCCGGAGGAGAGTACGATCATGGACTTGGACCGGCCCGTGATGACAATACTCTTCTTTTTCGTGAAGCGGCCGATATCGGCGGTATGCAGCCATCCATCCTGGTCGATGGCCTCGGCTGTTGCCTCGGGATCGTCCAGGTAACCTTTCATGACGATATCGGACCGGACCAGGATCTCCCCCTCGCCTTCGCCGCCGTTGGCGATGGCCACTTCCACACCGGAAAGCGGTTGTCCGACTGTCCCGAATTCGTTGACGCGTGTATTGCCGCCGCTTACGACGGGCGAAGCCTCGGTCAGCCCATAGCCGGCCAGTACCTCGATACCGATGGCCCTGAAGAACTCCAGGGTCTCAAGCTCGACCGGTGCTGCGCCGCAGATAATGTACTGCAAACGGCTACCCAGTTTGTCCAGGACCTCTTTCATCAGTTTGCGCCGGATATCGATCCCCTGTTTGTAGAGCACCGTGGCGATTTTCATTCCCAGTTTGAGTTTCCTGTCCTGCCCCGTTTTTGCCGCCTCGTTAATTACGCGGCGGTAGATCGCATCGAGGATGGCGGGAACAGCAACAATCAGGTGTACCTTGAATTCCTCCAGGTTCTTGCCAATGTAACGCAAGCCGTCAAAGACGTGGATGGTTCCGCCAAAAGACAAGACGGTCAGAAAACCACAGGTGTTCTCAAAGGCGTGATGCAGCGGAAGGATGGACAGAGTATAGAGCGGATCCGGGAAAGATACTGAGCCCAGCAGGGCGCGCAAATCGGCCACGATCGACTTGTCGGTCAGAATGGCCGCTTTCGAAGTCGCGCTGGTCCCCGATGTAAAGAGGATGGCCGCGTCATCGGCAGCGTCAGCAGGAACCATGAGATCCGGTTCCCCTGCGAAATCCGGCATTTGGCTGAGCAGATCATCGAGGACAAAAAGCTTGGAATCCGCGGACTGACCCATCTCGATGGCATCCCGGGCTGCTTCGGGCACGACCCTGCGATCCATAATGACGCGATGGGTCAGATAAGGGAGGTTGTCACAGACCGCGCTGACGTATTCGTGCCAGGAGGCGTCATAAACAAACATCACCGATTCACTGCGCTTGAGAATTGGTTCAATCTCATCCGGCTTCAGCAGCCGGTCGATTGGGACAATGACACCGAAACCCGATGCCACGGCCAGCCAGGTCACCATCCACAGGTAGCTGTTTTCACCGATCAGGGCGATCCTGCTCCCGCGCGGCAGCTGTGTCTCAAGCCACTTTTGCATTTTTGACACATCCCGCGCCAGGTCGCCATAGGTTCTGGAGACAATCTCCGTGTCGCGCGGCCTGACGCGCCAGCGCACAGCCTCACGGTCCTGGTAGAGATTGTAGCCCCGTAATACGACATCCCGCAGCAAATGGATGGGCGGCACATCGTACCAGGTCTTACCCCTTACAATCTGAAATCCCCGATCCGGATCACTTTGGCTTGTGCGGGTCTTAATGGATTTTTCAGTTTTTTTCATACCTTGTCACTCCTGTGATTAATGGGGATAGATCATGCCGTACAGCATAACATGTGATGCTGTCACAGCGGCAATCAGGATGATGGCAACAAGGGCGATCAGAACCCCCGACACGCCAAGCGACGCCCCGTCCCTTTGGTGCCGCCTTGAAATGTGGATGCCTACCGGGGTCAGAACCAGACCCAAAAGGGCAAAGAGAGCACTGCTGCCCCCCAGGGCCATGGTAGCGTAGTAATAATAGTGAAGGAAAAACTCTTTGCCACCATCGTAGGTCAGGTAGTTGGTGAAAGCCTCCTTATAAAAAGGAAGCAGGAACAAACTGAGCATACTCAATGTGAATCCGACGCCGGTAATGCCCGGCACCCCGATGCGGACTTTTTTTTGTTTGGTCTGGATGGCCGGCGCCTGGGCCGGAACTGGCGGAGCAAACTGAACAGGCGGCTGTTCGGCTGGCCGGACCGGCAGAGGGGCGGGGGTTACGGGCGGACCCGGCAGATCGCCCGGGTCAGGGGTATAGGTCTGTTCAGTCATGGCACATTCCTTTCAAAAGGCTTGATGCTGGCTTATACACGCGGGCATTATCTCACAAAAATATGGCGCAGGCTTGAATTTGTGACGGCAGTCTCAAAATTGCCGTATCCGTCGATTGACACCAAGGACAAAGCTATTTCTCTTTTGGAGGGAAATCCCGGAAAATCTGATCGAAAAGCAGATTGACGCTTTTCTGTGTCTCGAAGCTCAGCTGTTCAAAACGATTGGGCAGTTCACGGCCCGTTGCGGTCAGCTTGCTGCTTCCTCCTTCCTGGCCGCCGGTTTTGCGGTCAATCACCAATACGCCAAGTTCTTCTTCCAGGAGGTTGAGTATCTGCCAACCTTTGCTATAGGAAAGTTTCATACGGATACAGGCGGTCCGGACGGAGCCCGTTTCATCGATCAAGCGCAGCAGGGTCGCGGGGCCGGGGCCAAAGAATACCGACTCCCGGACAAGACTCAGCTTCAACCGGGCACGCATTGGTAAATGGTCTTCTTCTCCCTGTGCAAGCTCCTGGTCCGGAAAATCGTCCGGCCTGTCCATACCGGTGAGAATACCCGGATCGCTGACCGTGATCTTTGCAACCGGGCCCTGTGACAAGGAGACCAGATCAGTCAGGGTCTTGCCCCTTGCGTGCCGGGGAATTTTTGCGATTAGTTCCCGGTGAAAGGCCAGGGGCAGCCCCTCTTTTCCTTCAAAAACGGGAACAGCGACCGGCGCCGTCGATGCCAGCAAGGTTATCAGCGTTTCCTTGCCGACCGAAGGAATCAGGGGTGTAGCCAGCAGTACTTTTTCGCAGGCAGGACAGGTCCTTTCCGCGTAGTCCAGACCCATCATAGCGTCGTCAAAAAGGGTGGATTTCTTCCAGTCCGGATTGTTGAGACAGACGACGCCCATCCTGGCCAGATGGCGCTCCAGCCGTTCATTCTCAAATCCTGTAATTACGATAATCGGGGCTATTCCGACAAGCTGGAAGCGGATAATTACCCACTCAATTAAGGTCACCCGGCCCAGGCGGATCAAGGCGGGGGGCAGATCAAGTTTACCCCCGCCGAAACCCGTTGCGGCAAAGGCTGGGTCAAGCGGCCTGGAGGCGACGATGACTGCCGCCCCGCGCGCATCCTGATTCGGGCTCATACCTTCTTCTTCCGGTAGAAGGTATCCTCCATGGGAAGACTGGTCCGCATCCTGCCATCCAGCCGAAAGTAGGCGTGGGCGACAGAGGGCGCGATGGGGATACAGGCCAGCTCACCGATTCCGCGGGCGCCGTAGGCGACATCAACGTAGCCTGGTCCCTTGACAATGTGGGTTTCTATTTCGGGAATACGATTGGCCCGGAAAAGACCGTAAGTACCCAGCTTAAACTTAGGGATGCCGTCCGGATTGACAAACTCTTCCGTCAAAGCATAGCCCAGGCCCATGACACAGCCGCCTTCAATCTGTCCTTCCACTGCGGTGACGTTGACAGGCGTCCCGACATCGTAGGCGCCCACCATCTTTTGAATCTCTCCTTTTTCGTCAGGGATGGCCACCTCCCAGCCGTAGCTATAGCCGATGTGGCTTACCGGATGCTCCTTGGACGATCCGAGCGGATCCGTGGGAGGACCGAACTCGCCAAAGAACTCCATCCCCTCCATCTTCGAAAGGTCTCTTCCGACGGCGTCGAGAGCTGTTTTCAAGTCCTGTGCAGCTTGTCGCGCGGCCTCCCCCGTAAAGAGAGTCTGGCGCGACGCCGTGCTGGTACCAGCATCCGGTGTGCGGTCCGTATTGGGCATTTCAAAGACCGTTTCGGTTACTTCGCAATCCAGCGTTTGACAAACAATCGAAGTCACCACTTGAGCGACTCCCTGTCCTGAGCAGGCAGCGGATGTACGGATGTGGATTTTCCCTTTCTCAACCGACAGGGTGCAGCGCCCGAAATCCGGGACACCCACGCCCAGTCCGCTGTTCTTGAAACTGCAGGCGATTCCCGCATAAGGGCTGGATTGATAGGCTTCCTTGACCGCTTCAAGGCACTCGGCAAGGCCGCAGCTTGGATCGACAACCTGACCGTTGGGCAACACATCGCCCGGTCTGACCACATTGAGGTAGCGGAATTCCCAGGGGTCCATGCCGCACTTTTGCGCCAGGAGATTCAGGTTGCATTCCATGGCGTAGCAGCTTTGGGTGACACCGAACCCCCGGAAGGCGCCCGAGACGACATTGTTGGTGTAAACGGCCTTGCCTGAAATATCAATATTCTGGAAATTGTAGGGCCCCGCCGCGTGGGTGCAGG
>JAAZGN010000246.1 GCA_012511185.1 Clostridiaceae bacterium | reverse complement strand
GCCCTACATCATGCAAATCCCTACCGCTTCAATCGTTTGGCTGCGAATTATCGGCATCATTCTGTGACTATCAAGATCATCTGTCACATGCCTCTAGGCGTTTTTTATGGCAGAGTGTCACAGCGAACCCCGGACTATTTGACCACCATGCGGGGCTCCGGGGATCGATTCCATGGCCGCCAAGCACTCCAACGACGCCACAGCCGGGCACCCCCTGACGCCTGACACCCCCGAGGCGCCGGCATGGATCAACTCGGCGTCGATCATACCTGAGGCCCGAGCGCTCCTTTTGCTGCTCGAGCCTCCCGCCACCCCGGTCGAGTTCCCCGCCTTCCTGCAAGGCGCCCGCGCTGCACTCAGCGCGCTGAGCCCCCAAGAGGTCCGGTTCCGGGGCAAGCCCATCCAGGCGCTAATTGACCACCTGGCGTCGGCTGTCCTCTCGGATGCACGAGGTACGCGCAGCCAGTGGGATCAGGACCTCATGCGGGGACATGGATCGACGGCGTACCGCGCCCTCGCCCAACCACCCGTACGAGGCAGCGAGGGCGGCTATGCCACGCTGAAGGCAATCCTCCTCGGCCTGTTGCTTGTCCGGTGCCGCGACACCAGGGCAGTCAGCCTGAAAGCAATCGAGCAGGTGGTGAGATTCATTCGCCTTGGCAGCCGCGAGGTCCACGATGGCCACGATCTGGCACGGGCCAGGTTCATCGCCTCCCTGCCGCCGACCCTCAACCCTCGGGCTTTGCAAGCGGCGCTCGCAGAGCGCGCGGGTGTGCCTCACGCCTTGCATCCAAGGCTGGATGAAATCGCGCACGCCGTCGACAAGCTGCTCAAGTCGTTTTGGCTGCTGGATCGCGGTGAATCGAGCGCCGCACCCGGCGTCGAGCAAGGCATCGAAGTCACTCCCACCACCAAATCCCCGAGTTCGCCCGCCCCGATCTCAAGGCCAGTTCGCCTTCGCACCCGATCGCCAGTTCCCCACCCCCTCGAATCAACAAGCGCCGGCGCCGACGAGCCAGACGCGACCTTCGTTTACGGACCAGCCATTTCTCCGCCCACAGAGATGGCCCAAGCGATCGCCGAAGCAGCCGAGTCCATCGACGACCGCACGCCTCTAGCCGAAGGCTTGATCGTGGAGACGTCGTTATCGTCATCCGCAGTCAAGCGACGGACGACGGCCCTGCGTCTTCTATCCGACGTCAGGCAAGGCTTCTGGGCACGGCATCAGTGGGACGCCCTGTCCCCCGGTGAGATGCGACATGCCGTGCGGCGGCTCTTGGGAGAAATCTCGCGACTTGAGGATGCGCCAGACGCGACTCGGCACGAAGCGCTGACCTTGGCCCTGCTCTCCGCATCGACCGGCCTGCCACGCGCCCGCTGCCACGCAATTCGCTCGACGCCGGCGGAAGACACTGCAGATCCGCACGACTTGCTGGAACTGGAAACGGGCACGCTCAATCTTCCGCTTGTCGGCGGCCAGGACCGATTCAAACCCAAGCCCGAGCAGCTACCGCTGCTCCAACGGGTGGCAAACACCGTACCGATCCGCCCACCTCAGGAAGTGGCTCGAGAACTTCGCAGACTGAGACCGTCCGACGATGGCTACGCGTTCCGAACGGACATCGCAGTCCTGGAG
>JAAZGN010000134.1 GCA_012511185.1 Clostridiaceae bacterium | reverse complement strand
TCTCCCACACGCCCCTCAAACGTGCGCGTATGCCAATTCCGCCATGGCCGCCTCTGTGGCCGGCGGAGAGCCGGCCAAGCCATTATGTCAAACCCTTTCTGGCTTGTCAACCAAAAACCGCGCCTGTCCGGCCCTGCATTTGAATTTGGGGTTCTGATTTCCTATACTGGATTCGTCCGCTTGACGGAGTAAAGCTCCCATTTTGGCCGGATCCCAAGAGGTAGAAGATGATCGAACTGAAAAATGTGAGCAAAAGCTATGACGGCGTCCGCAATGCCGTCGACGACCTGACTCTTGATATTCGTGACGGTGAGATTTTCGTCTTTCTAGGTCCCAACGGCGCAGGAAAGACAACAACGCTTAAGCTGATTGCGGGTCTGTTGTCCCTGGATCAGGGCTCCATCGCCGTCAACGGCTATGACATCGAACAAAGTCCCCTCGAGGCCAAGCGGCGCTTCGCCTTCGTACCGGACAATCCCGACACCTTCCAAAGGATGAAAGGAATCGAATACCTCCGCTTTATCGGAGATATTTACGGCGTCGGCAGCAAGGACCGTGAGCAGCGCGTGCTTGATCTGACCCATCGTTTTGGCATCCAGGACGTCATGAACCAGATGATCCGGACCTATTCCCACGGCATGAAACAGAAGCTGATCCTGACCGGGGCCCTTTTGCACGACCCCGAGACCTGGATCCTTGACGAGCCCATGACCGGGCTCGACCCCGCTTCCTCTTTCCAATTGAAACAGCTGATGCGGGAGCACGCGGATGCGGGAAAAACCGTCCTTTTTTCCACCCATGTCCTTGAAGTGGCTGAAAAAGTCTGCGACCGGCTCAGCGTCATCGACAACGGGCGGCTGCTATTTGTCGGCACCATGGGTGAACTGAAAAAAAGATTTGCCGAAGACGCGTCACTGGAGTCTTTGTTCCTGCGCCTTGTCTACGAATCCGGCCAGGGTGAAAAGCCCGAAGGCCACGGCCGGTAGGACGGAGTACAGGGTGAATCAGTACTGGATCCTGATGCGGCCTTTGTGGAGCGAGATGATCGGCAGCTTCACCCGCGGCTTCGGCCTAGGTGCCAAAAAAAAGGGGAAAATAAAGACATCCAAGGGCGCTACCATCGCGCTTTATGGTTTTATTACCGCCATGCTTTCCTTTTATTCGGTCATGTATGGAATCGGAATTACCCAGGCCTCCATGATAAGCGGCAACCTGGACGGATTTATCTATATGGCCGCAGTAGGCGCCCCCATGCTGGTCCTGATTTTCGGAATCCTGCAGGCTATTCCCACCCTTTACCATGAAAGCAGTCTGGAAAATCTCCTCGTCCTGCCCGTCAAGCCCTCTGTCATCATCGCGGGCAAGATAACCCAGGCCTTTATCCCCGTCACCATTCTCCCCCTCCTGGTTTTCCTGCCGGCACTGGTCGAGCATGGAGTCATGACTTCCAGGCCCTGGATGTATTTTGTTCAACTCATCCCCTTCATGTTCTTCATCCTCTTCGCCCCGTTCGCCCTGATCACCATACTGATCATGGTCCTGATGCGGTACACCAAATTCGCGCGTGACAAAGACCGTTTCCAGATGGTCACCTCCATTTTCGCCATCCTTTTTGCCGTCACTCTTTCGCTTATGATCAACCTGAAGTCCTCAAGTGACCAGGTTCCCGGTTTATCCCTGGTGGCTCCCGGCAAATCGGCCCCCTTTCTCCAGGGTGC
>JAAZGN010000133.1 GCA_012511185.1 Clostridiaceae bacterium | reverse complement strand
TGTAAACGCGGTGGATGGACAGGGACTCACCGATGATGTCCTCAACCGTCATCCGGGGGTTGAGCGATGAATAAGGATCCTGGAAGACCATCTGCATATTGCGGCGAAGTGAGCGGACATTCTTTTCTGAAATACGGGAGCCATCAAAATAGACGTCGCCCTCCGTCGGCGGATAAAGCCACATCAAGGTCCGGCCTACGGTCGTTTTTCCGCAACCGGATTCCCCCACCAGGCCCAGGGGCTCCTTGTACTTGATGAAGAAGGATACGTCGTCGACCGCTTTCAAAGGCAAGGAGGGCTTGAACAGGCCCGTCTTGATGTCGAAGTGCTTGCTCAGATTGTGCACTTCCAGAATATTGTCCGGATCGGGCTTGTAAACCACGTCCGTCTGCAAATCGGCTTCTGCCACTTTTGTCACTTGCTTGCCTGGACTGGTCATTCGCTACCACCTCCCTCTGACTCCGGTTTTACTTCACCCTTCAGGGTCCCTCTCTTTTCCAGTTCGTCCCGGACATTGACCCAGCAGGCGGCTGACTGCGTTTCACTGATAGCGATCTCTTCCGGATGCTCTTCCAGACAGATCTTCATGGTAGCAGCGCAGCGGGGCGCGAAGGCGCAGCCTTCCGGCAAATTTAAAAGGTCAATGGGATTGCCGGCGATGGGCACCAACCTTTCCGTCGATTTCTGTGACTTAGGGATGGAACGCAAGAGGTTCTTGGTGTATTCATGCTTGGGCGAATAGAATATATCGTCCGTCGTCCCGCGCTCACAGATTGAGCCCGCGTACATGACAATGATTTCATCGCACATATCCGCTATCACGCCCAAGTCATGCGTAATGATGATCACCGCCATTCCGATCTGGCTTTGCAGTTCAGAGATCAGCTCCAGGATCTGAGCCTGGATGGTGACATCGAGAGCTGTCGTCGGTTCGTCGGCGATCAGGATATCGGGCTCGCAGGCCAGGGCCATGGCGATCATGACCCGCTGACGCATTCCGCCGGAAAGCTCGTGAGGGTATTGCTTCACCCGCCTGGCGGGATCGTTGATGCCCACCAGCCGGATCAGCTCAAGCGATCTTTGTCGGATTTCGGAACATTTGCGGTTGGTATGGAGCCGGATGGCCTCATCGAGCTGGTTGCCGATTGTGTAAACAGGATTCAGCGAGGTCATGGGGTCCTGGAAGATGATACTGATGCTCTCTCCGCGGAATTCCCTCATCTTCTTATCCGGCAGCTTGAGCAGGTCGGTTCCTTTGAAAAGGACCTCCCCGCCGGTCACACGTCCGGGAAAAGAAAGAATCTGCATGATGGAGTAGGCGGTCACGCTCTTTCCACTGCCCGACTCGCCGACGATCCCCAGGACTTTCCCCTTTTCCAGTTCAAAGGAGATGCCGTTGACGGCTTTTACTTCCCCTGAATCAGTAAAAAAGGAGGTGCTCAGATTTTTAACTTCCAAAATAGTCTCTGCCATGGCTACTTCCTCAACTTTGGATCGAATGCATCACGAAGACCGTCGCCGATCAGGTTCAAGGTCAGTACGATCAGGGAGATAATGATGGCAGGGAATATCAGCTTGTAGGGGTAGGTCTGCAAGCCTTGTCTGGCATCACTTGCCAGCGAGCCCAGACTGGGCATGGGAACCGCCACCCCCAGCCCCAGAAAGCTCAGAAAACTCTCGGTAAAGATAGCCGAGGGAATCTGCAGCGCTGTTGAGATGAAGATGACACTGATGCAGTTGGGATGGATGTGCTTTCGGATCATCCGGCTGTTTGATGCGCCCATGGCGGTTGCGGCCAGCACGTATTCATTCTCCTTGATGGAGAGAATCTGACCCCGTATCAGGCGCGCCATGCTCACCCAGTAGAGCAGTCCGAATACAATGAACATGCTGATCATGCCCGTCCCGAGCTTGGCCAGAACGGTTCCCTGGATCTGAGTTCCAATCGTCTCCTTCAGGACAAAAGAGAGCAGGATGATCAGAAGCGTATCGGGAAGCGAGTAGATAATATCGACAATCCGCATCATGACCAGGTCAACCTTGCCGCCCAAAAATCCGGATATGGAGCCGTATACCAGGCCGATGATCAAAACAATCAGACTGGCAAAGAAGCCGACCAGAAGGGAAATCCGTGTTCCGATGATGACCCGGATCAGATAGTCACGGCCCAGCTGGTCAGTTCCCATCACGTGGGGAAAGAGCTTGCCGCCATTATCAATAAACTCCTGCTCTTTCTCCGACCACTTATAAGGGTGCAGATTGGCTACCGAGCGGTCTCTTTGTCCGTTGACCTTGATGGTCTCGCTGTACTTGTAAGGTACAAAAAGAGGGACGACCAGAATGGCAATGATAATCAGGGCCAGAACGATGACACTGGTCATGGCCATTTTATTCTTCTTAAAATTTTTGAATCCGTCCCGCCAAAAGGTGCTTGAAGGCCGCATCACTTCAAAGCTTTGCTTGTCTTCTTCCGAGGCGGGCGAGAACTTGGACAGGTCAACCTGCAGGCTCAAAATATTTTTGGCGAAAGGCGCCCCTTCTTTTTTATCACTCATGGCTGCCTCCTACTCAAAGGTGATCCTGGGATCGACCATCTTGTAAATCAGATCGCTGATCAAAGTCATAATGACCATGAGTGATGCGAGGAATATCGTTGTCCCCATAATCATGGTATAGTCCCGGTTCAAGATGCTTTGGACAAACTCACTCCCCAATCCCGGCATGGTAAAAACGGTCTCAACGACCAGGCTGCCGGTCAGTGTGTAGG
>JAAZGN010000132.1 GCA_012511185.1 Clostridiaceae bacterium | reverse complement strand
GGCGTGTACTGATTCCTGATGAGCTGTTCAAGGACTTTATCGACGAAAAGAACTTCGACCGGGAATCGATTATGTGGTTTGCCGACGGACTGGGGATCGATGCGGGTATCGTCGTGGGCCGTCTGCAAAAGGAAGGCTACCTTAAATTCGGCTAGCATCACGACCTCAAGACCAGGTATGCAATTCTGGCATAGGGAAAAGCTCAAACACGTCGGTTACCCCGGGGTGTATGAGCTGGCGGCAACGCTGGCGGAAGGCGAAGCATCCACAAGGGACTGCACTTCATCGCAATAGCTGTCCCATCTCTCCTTAAATACCTTTGGGCTAACGATGCAGGCCGGTAAATCCAGGGCAGACAACACCCCTCTTCTCTGACAATCTTTGACATTGATCCGGTAAGCTTCCCAATTCAAATCCGCCGTCTCCTCAATAACCGGTATCGACCGGTAACCTTCCAGAATCAGATAACAGGCCCGGGTGTGACCGTCCGTCATGACCAGCCTTTGACCCATATGCTTGACGGGTATTGGTTCAAAAAGTTTGGGGTCGAAGCCCTCTTCCAAGGCCTTCAGCTTCTCCCGGTTGATATAGAATTGCGATGGCTGTATTTGACTGGCATCAAGCCAAGTGAATCCTCTTTTGTCCATTTTTCAAATCTCTTTTCCTCTGACCAGAAAAACTGATACGGATGTCAGACGGCTCATCACCCCTATTCTATACTTGAATGCAAAATCCAATTGATGGACAGTCTCCTTTGCGGGAGAAATTCCTTTCTTGCCGGAACCGGACAAAAGGTTACAATAATAGGCGTGTACACATTGAGGTTGAGTGAGAAGACTGGCGCTTCTTGCTCGTATTTGATAATGGCGGGAGATTGAAATGACAGACGCGGTAAAACATGGGCTGGTGCCCTGGTCGGAGGACGGAGGCATCCGGACGGTAGGTGTGCTTACCAATGGTGGTGACGCCCCAGGCATGAACGCGGCCATTCGCGCCGTGGTGCGCGCCGGCTTGCACGAAGGCTACCGGATGCTGGGCTGCCGCCGTGGCTTTCATGGTCTGTGGCGCGGTGACATGGTCGAGTTGGACGGCCGTTCCGTGTCAGGGCGATTGCAGTACGGAGGGACCTTCCTGATGACCGCGCGCAGCCAGTCCTTTAACACGCCCGAAGGAGTGGAAAAGGCCTTTGAAATGTGCAGGGTGTTCTGTATGGACGCCCTGGTCGTGATTGGCGGCGACGGTTCGCTTCGCGGAGCCCTGGATCTTTCACGAATGGGTCTTCCTGTCATCGGCATACCGAGTACCATAGACAATGACGTCGGCTGTTCGGAGTACGCGATCGGCTATGACACTGCATTGAACACGGCCATGAGTGCCATCGACAAACTGCGCGATACGGCCACATCGCATGAGCGCTGCAGCTGCATCGAGGTCATGGGCAGACGTACGGGCTATATCGCGTTGAATGTAGGCGTGTCCTGCGGAGCGGAAGTCATATTGATTCCCGAAGTGGAGATGGATTTCGACAGAGATGTGGCGCGCCGTTTGCTGGAATGCCACAACAGCGGCAAATCTCACTATATCGTGGTTGTCGCGGAAGGCGCCGGCGACACGGTCGAAATCAGCAACCGCATTGAGACGCAGACTGGCATCGAGTCCCGGGTGACCATTCTTGGCCACTTGCAACGTGGTGGCAGCCCCTCCACACGCGACCGCATGATGGCAAGCTGGATGGGAACTCTGGCAATTAAAAGCCTGGTTTCCGGTGACTATGGACACGTGGTGTCCTATCGACAAGGCCGGGTGATCACCATCGAAATCGAAGAAGCCTTGCAAATGACGAAAACCATCTCCCCGGAGGAAATTGAAACAGCTTACCAGATCGCTCTTTGATTTTGTGGTCCGTCAGAAAGATTTGACTTGATCTGATCTCTCAAGCGCGTAAGGCATTCACCTTTCCAGAACCATTCGGAGTTCGGTCCCAAATGCCTTGGTTCTTTCCGTTTTGTCAAACTGAAAACCATAGCGCAGATAAAAGCGGATCGCCTTTTCATTCCCTTTGAGCACCCAAAGGATCACCTCCTGCTTGTCCGCAAGCAATTCCATAGTGACCTTCATAAGCTCAAGGCCAAGTCCCCGCCCCTGATACTCTTCAAGGACGTAGAGCGCGATGACCTCGCCTGTCTTGCCGGGCCCGGAGTCATCGCTTTCACCAAAGCAGGAAAAGCCAATGACCTG